>CAMLSI010000613.1 GCA_946482585.1 uncultured Lysobacteraceae bacterium | reverse complement strand
TTTATCCCACCCTGGCTGTTTGTCGGGTGGGGGGTTTTGGGGCGTTTCCGCAAGCCTTTCCGCCCTTGGGGGGGGTCGCGGGGGCCCCCCCCACGCTACCGAGAAGGCACGGCACTCCCGCGAGGAGAAGCCAAGCGCAGGGAACAAAGGAAGAAATCGCCAAAGCGACGTTTCGTCGGATGCCGGCGGCGCGAGCGGCCGCACGACAGTCGATCGGATACGGCCCAGCGCAGACGGTCCGTGATGCGCCCGGTATCGTGTGCTCGCGCCGGCCGGCACGATGGACCGCCTCGCCTTCGATGTGCGTGGTCGTGCGGTCGCCGGGGCGACCGCACGCTAACCGAATCGGATCCTCCCGGATCCAGTCGATGCCAACGCCGCAGCACCGGTGCTATCCGATCGGATAGAAGAACTGCTCGTGCACGATCTTGCCGTCGCGGACGCGGTAGACGCAGATCTCTTCCATCGGCATGCGTCCGCGATCCTTGTAGGTCGCATCGATGCCCATCGCGATGCTGAACCAGTCGCCGGCGACGATGGGATCGCTGACGCTGCCGCCGTGGATCTCGACGATGTTGTCGGCCCAGCGCCGTCCTTTCTCGCGAATGGCCGCCAGCCCGCGGGCGTCGCCCAATGCCTCCGAGGGCAGTCCGGCCATCTCGATGCTGACGGCATCGTCGGCATACAGCTCGTTCTGCGCCTGCTCGTAGTGGCCTTGCCGGCAGAGCTCGACCAACCGTGCGGCGACTTGTGTGGTGTTCATGGTGATCCTCCGTGGGGAGCGCGAAGCGTACCCGCGCGCTGCTGACAGCGTGATGGCAGCAGGTCGTGCCGGCCGCCGCCCCATCGCAGCCGCCGGAGCGGCGGCCGACGCCGCATGCGACGCGTATGGAGCGCCGACAGCTCGGCGACCGCTCGTGGACCGGCTCCTCGCCGGCCATGGCTGCGCCGGCGTTTCCCTGCTACAAACGCGCATCGCTCACGCGTTTCGTGCGCACCCGGCCGCATGCTCCGGACGGAAGCGCAAACGAGCCGGCGATATCCCCTAGCGACAGGAGGCGAGACCGCATGACCCCTGATCCGATCGCCCGCTGGCATCGCCTCGTGAACGAGCGCGACGTCGCCGCACTCGATGCGCTCCTGGCCGAGGACGCGGTATTCCATTCGCCCGTGGTGCACACACCGCAGGTCGGCAAGGCGGTCACCAAGGCCTATCTCGCTGCCGCGATCGCCGTGTTCGGCAACGACTCGTTTCGCTATCGTCGCGAACTGCACGGCGAACACGATGCCATGCTGGAGTTCGAACTGGAGCTCGACGGCATCGCCATCAACGGCGTGGACCTGATCCGCTGGAACGCCGAGGGACGCATCACGGAGTTCAAGGTGATGCTGCGTCCGCTCAAGGCCGTCACGCTGATCCACGAGAAAATGGCGGCCATGCTGCAGGCCGCGCGGCGGTGATGCGGTATGCCGTCTTTGCTGCGCTCGTAGGCCAGGGAAAGTCCGGGACGGAAGGCGCCATACCTGCCCTGGTCAACTCATCGTTGATGCTGATCGTTCTGGCGCTGGGACTTTCCGGTTTCGAGGCGATTGCCTGCTCTGTGGCCCTGAAGCCGGTCGACACGCGGTTCAGCGACGCGCATTCAGTCGCTCTCGCCGTTCCCCTCGACGACGCCGTCGAGCCGAAGCGCGCACTGGATGAGACGTTCTCCGGTGAAGCCCGACAGACAGTGCAGTGGCAGGTGCTGGTCGCCTGGAAGGGCCGCTACCGGGCCGGCGACACGTTGACGACCGCACTGAATCTGGACATCGCTCCGGGCTACTGCCAGTTCCTGCTCCGGTTCCGTGGGCAGCAACCCCATCTGCCGTATCTCTTTGACGCAGGACCCCATACCGAATTCATGGCGCTTCCGCCGGAGCTTTCGGTGGACGATCACACGTATCTGGAACAGCGGTTCGGTGCGGACGCGCCGACCGGCGCGACGTCATAGCGGATTCGCGCCGGCACGAAGAGAACCTTCCGATGCCGGCGTGATGTGCGTCGACATCGAATCTCGCCGACTCAGGAGACCGGCTGAGGCATCCCGCCGTGCGCGAGCGTGGCGCTGAACAACACGCCCGGACTGCGGCGATCGTCCGCATCGCTGACCAGCAGCAACCGGATGACGGCGCTGTCCTGGCGCGCGTCGATTCCTTCGATCTTCTGCACGGGCTGTACGAACTCCAGTCTCTGCACGTTTCCATCCGCACCGAGAATGCCGATGGCCGCACCGATGCACGGGCCGTCGTGATAGGTGTCGTCGACGCTCTCCGCGACAGCGCTGAATACCAGGCGACCGTCGGGCAGCGCGGCGGCATCGGTGAAGCCGAGCGGAACGCCGTCGATGCGGCCGAGGGTTACGAGATGGGTGTCGACGGGTAGCTCGGGCACGCGCAGCACGTCGGCGGCGCGCAGCGCCTGCAGCACGTCCGTCAGCGGAAGACGGATCAGCGCGTTCTC
>CAMLSI010000612.1 GCA_946482585.1 uncultured Lysobacteraceae bacterium | reverse complement strand
GCCGCGGCGCGCCGAACTCCAGCCGATGCCGGGCGCGATGCCCGCGACGTGCTCAAGCTCGAGAAGTCGCACTACACGCAGCCGGGCGCGGGTATCTCGTTGCCGGGTCCGATCGACCTGAAGGACAACTGGTTCGTCGAAGCCGGCCTGCAGCACAGCGGGCAGACCTATCTGTCGCTGCTCGGCGCGCCGCCCGTGAACAACGGCGGCTGAGACCTCAGCCGGCGCGCAGGCTCAGCGCGAGCGCGCCGAGCAGCAGTACGAGTTCCAGTCCGGCCACCGCCAGCATGGTCGTGCCGGGCACGCCATAACGCAGGATGCCGGCCATGCGATAGAGCACGAGGCTGGCGTAGACGAACAGGGAGAACGTCAGTGCCGCGCGCTGCGGCGCCGGGCCGGCATACGCGGCCCAGCCGTAGAACAGCGCGAGGCCGAGCTCGAGACCGCCGTAGACGGTCAGGAACTCGATGCGGCCCTGTGCGTCGAGCGTGAAGCCCAGCGCCGCGGCGATGCGTTCCGGAACGATGCTCGACGCCAGCGCGAACGCGGCGTAGAGCACGGCATTGACGACGAGATAGACAGTGATCATGGCGCGCTCGCGGGCGGATGCGGGTCAGGGCGATGCGGCCCGCATGCGGGCCCTGTCGAGCTCACGGCGCCGCGCGCTTCTGCCATGCGGCAAGTTCTTCTCGTGCCCTGGCGAGATCGTCGCGGAATGCGGCCTGCTGGCGCAGCTCGGCGGCGATCGCGGTCGCGGCGAGGAAGCCCGCTTCGATGTCGCTCGGATAGTGCACGCCGTTGACGAGGCGACCCTGCGCGAAGCGGTCGCCGCGCGCGAAGATCTCGCGGCGCTTTTCCGGCATCAGGTCGGCGAGCACGATTGCATACAGTCGCGCGAGCACGCCGTGGCCGCTCGGATAGGTCGCGCCGTCGGGTCGCAGCAGCGGTTCCACCTTGCTCGACGCGAGGAAAGGGCGTGGGCGATTCCAGTGATCCTTGACCGGTCCGACCACGGCGCTGATCGATGCCGTCATGCGTTCGAACAGGCGCGCGGTCTGCGGCAGGTGTGCCGCATCGAAATCGCCGCCGATCGCATCGGCGAACCGGAACACCGAGGCTTCGGCGTCGGCCCTGGCGAGTTCGATCTGCGCGGTGCTGCGCGATGCCTGCAGCGCGAGCACGGCGGCGAGGTCGGCGCGATCGGCCTCGGTTCCGCTCGCGGGCGGCGGCGGCAGCAGGGTCACGAGATCGAGCCGCGCGGCCAGCGGGTACGGTTCGGCGGTTCCCCGCGCGATGGCGGCGACGCTGATGACGAGGCAGAACAGGGCGGCGGCGATGCGGGTCGCGAAGTGAGTCGGCATGGAGATCGTCCGGCGGCGGTCGAGGCGAGAGTCTGCCACGGCGCACAGGTGCGCGACGCGAGTCCGGCTACACTGCGGCGCCGCGCCGTTGCGGTCGTCGTCCGTCGCCCATGAGCTCAGTTGCCGCGTCGCCGTCGTTGATCCTGTCCGAATCCCAGGCGCGGCTGCTGCATCTCGCCGCGCAGGGCCTGCTGCTCGCACCGCGCGCGAAAGCCACGCCGGCGCGCCTGCTTGCTGCCATCGTGCGCATGGAACTGTTGCAGATCGACACCATCCATGTCGTCGCGCGCAGCCCCTATCTGACCTTGTTCTCGCGCATCGGCGCGTATCCGACGGTCTGGCTCGAACAGGCGCTGGCGCGCGGACGATTGTTCGAGACCTGGGCGCACGAAGCCTGTTTCGCGCCGATGGCGGATTTCGACCTGTATCGCGATTTCCGCGCGGCACGCGCGAATCACTGGGCAGTGCGCCATGCGGCGCGCGTGCGCAGCTCGCACCGGCGCGAGACTGACGCCTTGCTCGCGCACGTGGCCGAGCGCGGCGCCGTGCGCTCGGCCGACTTCGCACGCAGCGACGGGCAGGGCGGCGGCTGGTGGGGCTGGAAGGCGGAGAAGCGCTGGCTCGAGGCACTGTTCGGCACGGGCGAACTCATGGTTGCGCGGCGCGAGAATTTCCAGCGCATCTACGACTTGAGCGCGCGCGTATTGCAGGCGGCGCAGCGGTACAGGATCGAGCGCGAACCGCAGACGCCGGAAACGATCAAGCGCGAATGGATCGCGCGTTCGGTCAAGGCGCTCGGCGTGACCCCGGCGCGCTGGATCGCGGACTACTTCCGGCTGGGCCGGCAGATCACGGCCGACGAGCTCGCGCCGCTGCTCGCCTCGGGCGACATCGTCGCCGTGCAGGTGAGCGGCTGGGACAAGCCGGGCTACGTGCATGCCGATCATCTGCCGCTCGCGCGGCGTGCCGCGGCCGGCCTCCTGCGCGCGACGCATTCGACCGTGCTTTCGCCGTTCGATCCGGTGGTCTGGGATCGTGCACGCGCATCGGCGCTGTTCGCCTTCGACTATCGCATCGAGTGCTATACGCCCGAACCGAAACGCCGCTACGGCTACTTCGTGCTGCCGCTGCTGCGGCGCGGGCGG
>CAMLSI010000611.1 GCA_946482585.1 uncultured Lysobacteraceae bacterium | reverse complement strand
CTTCACCGAAGAAGTGGAAACGCGCGCGCTGCACGACATCAACCTCAGTATCGGACGCGGCGAGTACGTCGCGCTGTCCGGACCCTCTGGCTGCGGCAAGTCGACGCTGCTGTCGCTGCTGGGCCTGCTGGACACCTGGACCGCCGGGCGCTATTTCCTCGGCGGCCACGACGTGTCCGAACTCGGCCGCGCCGACCGCGCGCGCATCCGCAACCGCGAGATCGGATTCGTGTTCCAGTCGTTCAACCTGATCAGCGATCTGACGGTGGAAGAGAACGTCGGCCTGCCGCTGAGCTATCGCAACGACCTCAAGCGCGGCGACATCGACGCGATGATCGAGCGCGCGCTGCAGAAGGTCGACATGCTGCACCGGGCCAAGCACTACCCGTCGCAGTTGTCCGGCGGCCAGCAGCAGCGCGTCGCGGTGGCGCGTGCGGTGGTCGGCAACCCGTCGTTGATCCTCGCCGACGAACCCACCGGCAATCTCGATTCCAAGAATGCCGAGGCGGTGACCCAGCTGCTCGAAAGCCTGCATCGCGAAGGCGCGACCATCTGCATGGTCACGCACAACCCCGAATCGGCGCTGCGCGCCGGGCGCCAGGTGGAACTGTTCGACGGCAAGGTGATCGGCGATACGTCGTCCACGCCCAAGCTTGCCGCCGTGATCTGAGCCGACGACATGCTGCGACTCGCCGACATCACCTATGCGCTGCGCCTGCTGCGCAAGACTCCGCGCTTCACCGCCCTGACCATCCTCGTGCTGGCCGGCGGCCTGGCCATCAGCATCTACACGTTCTCGGTGCTGATCACGATGCTGTACCGCGACCTGCCGATTCCCGACGGCGCGTCGGTGGTGCGCGTGATCGGCAGGAAGGACGGCCGCAACGTGCCGATGAACGCGTTCGAGCTGTCCGAGCTGCGCGCGCAGGCGCGCAGCCTGAGCGAGTTCGGCGTCTACAGCGCGTCGCCGTCGCTGCTGACCGACACCGAATCGAGCCGCAGCGTGAAGTCCACGTATGCAGAATGGAACGTGTTCCAGTTCACGCGCACGCCGCCGCTGATGGGCCGCGGCTTCGTGCCCGACGACAACATCTTCGGCGCCGAACCGGTCGCCGTGATCGGCCACGCGCTGTGGCAGTCGGCGTTCGTCGCCGACCCGGACATCGTCGATCGCGTCGTGCGCATCAACGGCCGGCCCACGCGCATCGTCGGCGTGATGCCGCCGGGCTACGCATTCCCGATCAGCGCGGAGATGTGGCTGCCGCTGACCGCGCGCGACATCAACCCGACCGGCTATACGCAGACCGTGCTGAGCGCGTATGCGCGGCTCGCGCCCGGGGTCAGCGAGGCGCGCGCCGACGCCGAGCTGCAGGCACTGCTGCAGCGCCTGCAGCACCAGCAGCCGCGGCCCGACGCGGAAAAGGAAAACCTCGACGGCGTGTTCGTCGCGAGCTTCCAGCGCGCCCAGACCGGTCCCGAAGGCGCGTTCGTGTTCGCCGTGCTCAACGTGGTCTCGCTGTTCATCCTGCTGCTGGCCTGCGTCAACGTCGGCAACATGCTGCTCGCGCGCACCAACGAGCGCATCAAGGAGATCGCGGTGCGCGTCGCGCTCGGCGCGCCGCGCCTGCGGCTGATGCTGCAGATGATGCTGGAGAGCGCCATCATCTGCCTGGTCGGCGGCGCGCTCGCGCTCGTGCTCGTCGGCTGGGCGCTGCGCGCGACGAATACCTTTCTCAATTCCACGTTCGAGGGCGAACTGCCGTTCTGGTGGCACTGGCAGCTCGACGGCGGCACCGTGCTCGCGACGGTCGCGTTCGTGATCGTGGCGATCCTGCTGGTATCGGTTCTGCCGACCTACAGCGCGACCAACATCAGTTCCAGCGCGCTGCTGCGCGACGGCACGCGCGGCGCGCGCGGACGCACCAGCGGACGGATTTCGCGGGCGCTGGTCACGGTCGAGATCGTGCTGATTTCGGTGGTCATGCTGATCGGCAGCGCCATGGGCATCATCGCCTACCGCGCCGCGCACGTGGACTTCGGCATGGACACGACCAACCTCGTGACCATGCCGGTGGAGCTCGATCCGAAGAAATACGCCAAACCCGCCGAGCAGCTGCTGTTCTTCGAGCGCCTGCTCGCCGAGCTGCGCCGCAGCGGCGACATCGAAGCCGCCGCGGTGCTGCAGGAACTCGGCGAGAGCGAGTTCGCCGTCGACGGCGTGGAATACAACACGCCGGACGACTATCCGCGCGCCGCGCTGCTGGTCGCTTCGGCCTCGCCCGCGCCGGTCGGCACGCGCCTGATCGAGGGGCGCAACTTCGACAGCCGCGACACCGGAACCGGTCTCAAGACCATCGTCGTGAGCCAGTCCCTCGCGCAGATGTACTGGCCCGACACCTCCGCGCTCGGCAAGCGCGTGCGCCTGATGGGCGAGGGCACGACGCCGGAGAACCGCGTCGTGATCGGCGTGCCGGCGGCGGTGTTCAACCCGCCGCTGCTGCCGGCGCGCCTGCACGC
>CAMLSI010000610.1 GCA_946482585.1 uncultured Lysobacteraceae bacterium | reverse complement strand
CGTGACCGATCGTGCCGACGTTGACGTGCGGCTTGGTGCGCTCGAATTTACCCTTGGCCATGCCTGCAAAACCCCGAGAGATCTAAGGAGGTGGATGAGTTCAAAACGGTATTGCGAAGATGGTGCTCACGAAAGGAATCGAACCTTCGACCTCTTCCTTACCAAGGAAGTGCTCTACCGACTGAGCTACGTGAGCGTGAAACAGTCAACCGCGGCAGTAATTCAATGGAGCGGGAGACGGGAATCGAACCCGCACAATCAGCTTGGAAGGCTGAGGTTCTACCATTGAACTACTCCCGCTCAAGCTAGAACCGGCTGGTGGAGGGAGGTGGATTCGAACCACCGAAGGCGTGAGCCAGCAGATTTACAGTCTGCCCCCGTTGGCCGCTTGGGTATCCCTCCAGCGCGGAGCCCGGCATTCTCGTTATCTGCAGACCGAATGTCAATGCCGTCGCGGCAGGAATTTTCGATCCGACAGATGCCTCTGCGCGGGGTCGCGGACGATACCCGGAACGTCCGCGCATTGCCAGCCGCCTGCCGCGTCCGGCTCGAATCTGCATGAGCGGAGGATCGCGCGCCCACTGCCGAGCCGGGCCGCCTCCGGCCGGCATGAGGATCGAGTTCGCCTCCCGTCCGGACTCGCGATCGAACATCGCGCAGGGCCTCTGAAATCCTTTCATGAGGAAGTAAGTGTTACACACTGTCACGAATCGTGATTTCCATCACAGTTCGGCACGGGCCGTGCTAAGTGGGCGGTGGCTGCCAAATCAGGTAGCACGTTCACTCACCAGGGGAAATTCAGTGACCTCGAAATTGCGCTTCATTCCGCGGCTCGCCGCGCTCGCTCTGGCGTCAGCGGCCTGCTTTCCGTCGGGGGCGTTCGCCCAGGCCAACGTTGATGTAAACATTACGATCAGCAACGGCATCACGATTCTTTATTACTACTCGACGCTCGACATCACGTTGAACGCGGGCACCCTCGCCGGATTGCTGACGACGGGTTGCGCGGCCGGCTCGGTCGCCGACACGTACTACTGCAACCGCGGCAACCCGGGCGGCGTCACGGCCACGGCAGCGGCCGGCACTCTGACCGCGACGTTTGCGGGCCCGACCGGTCCGGCCGGCCTCAACACGGCGGCGGTTCCGCTGGTGCTGTCCAACGTCTGGTCGGTGCGCGCCGTCGGCGGCAACTCGGCCAATACGACCGTGCAGATTTCGCGCGGCGCGAACAACACGCTCAACAACGGTACGGCATCTATCGGCATCAACGACAACTACGGCATCGCCACCGGCGCCGCCGCGACGCTGTCGGGTGCCTCGCCGCAGAGCGCGACATTTGCCGACCCGGGCCTCGGCGGCCTGACGACCGGCAGCGTGGTGCTGGAACTCGATCTGACCAACGCGACCGCGACCGGCGCGTACAGCTCGACCGCCGGCAACGTGAACTACGTCCTGACGGTCACTGCGACCTGATCATGCGTCGCCGCGCCGCCATTCCGGCAGTGGGTTTCGCCGCCGCGGCGTTCATCGCCGCGGCGGCGAGCGCCGCGAGCCCCATGAACGCCGTGCCTGGCGTGCGCGGTGTGTTTTCCAGCAAGAACGGTCTGTTCGAGACCAGCGTTTCGCGCCTCGATCTCGACAGCATCCGCAGTACCGATGTCGCGCCGGACGGCCCGCTCGCGGCGAGTTCGGCGAGTGTGCAGAGCCGTCTCGTCGGCAATGCGCTCGTCGTCGACCTGCCCGGTCCCGATCACCCCGCCGTACCCACTATCGTGCGCCCGCTCGGCGTGCTGTGGCGCTGGTCGCCGCCGGCCGGCAGCGAACTGCGCCCGCCGACGGTGCGCGTGCGCCTGCTCGATCCGCTGGGCCAGCCCGACGAAATCGCGAACAGCGCGCGCCCGGACGCCAAGATCCGGACGCGTTTGGTCACCTATCGACCGTCCTTGGTCAACGATGCCGATGGCCCGGTATGGACGGGCGAGGCCGAACTGCACATCCAGGCCGGCGATCTGGCCGAACCTGGCACGTACCAGGGCCGCATCGAAATTACCTTCGAGAATTCTTGATCATGCAACGATTCTGGCTGCTCGCCGTGCTGCTCTTGCTGTCTGCCGGCGCCCGCGCACAGGTGGGACTCAGTCCGCAGATCCTCGACATCTCGCTCGACGCTCCGACGTCGCAAGCGTTCCGCATGTTCAACTACACGGCTGACGACAAGGTCGTGAAAGTCACCGTCGTCAACTGGACCATGGACGCCGACGGCAAAGTCTCGACGATCCCGACAACCGAACAGTCGCTCGACGGCTGGCTCGTCATCAACCCGCTGGAATTCACCGTCAAGGCCGGCCAGAACCAGGTCGTCCGCATCGCCGCTCGTCCGGCCGTGAAGCTGACCCCGGGCGAACACCGCGCCATGGTGTATTTCGAAGAACAGCCGCAGGAGAAGACGCCCGGCTCTGCAACGACGCTGCGCACCGTGTTCCGTTTCGGCGCGGCGGTGTACGGCCACGTGGGCCCGGT
>CAMLSI010000609.1 GCA_946482585.1 uncultured Lysobacteraceae bacterium | reverse complement strand
AACATCGGCGGCCTCGACGGCGATTTCCACCGCGCGCGGCTGTCGTCGAGCTGGAACGCGCTCGCGCCGGGCGGCACCTTCGAAGTCGAGTTCGTCTACTACCTGCCGCTGACCGCGCCGGGCAATTTCACAGTGAGCTTCGGTGGCAACACCTACGCGCTGCGCGATACGACGAACGCGACGCCGCCGTCCGACCTGATCTTCGAGAACGCGTTCGAGTGAGCGCCGCGCGGAAAGGCCGCAGCGACGCAGTTTCCCCGTTGCGAGCGAGCGGGCCGCAGCAAGGCGCGAATCAACGCCGCTGGGCGAGCAGCCGGTCGAGCTGATTCGCGAACGCCTGCCGGTCGCGCGCATGCAGCGCGGCCGGGCCGCCGGTGTCGATGCCGGCGCCGCGCAGCTCGTCCATGAAATTCCGCAGGCTCAGCCGCTGCGCGATGCTGTCGGCCGTGTAGAGTTCGCCGCGCGGATTCAGCGCGAGCGCGCCTTTCTCGACGACCTTGGCCGCGAGCGGAATGTCGGCGGTGACGACCAGATCGCCGCTTTCGACGTGTTCGACGATCAGCGCATCGGCGGCATCGTAGCCGCCGGGCACCTGCAGCGAGCGGATGTGCCGCGACGGCGGCGTGCGTACGTACTGATTGGCCACGAGTATCGTTTCCACGCCGACGCGATCGGCGGCACGGAAGAGAATGTCCTTGATGACGTTGGGGCAGGCGTCGGCGTCGACCCAGAGGCGCATGGCGGTTAGTCGCTCGTGATCGAGGCGATTGAATCGAAGCGCCCCGGGGGGCGGGCTCGCGGAAGCGGCGAACGTTCGCCGCTTCCCGCCGCTCTCCCGGGCGCCCGCGCGTTCTCAGCCTTTCGCCTTGGCCAGCTTCAGCCAGGTGTCGACGACGGTATCCGGATTCAGCGAAACCGATTCGATGCCCTGGTCCATGAGCCACTGCGCGAGGTCTGGATGATCCGACGGCCCCTGGCCGCAGATGCCGATGTACTTGCCCTTGGCCTTGGCGGTCTGGATCGCCATCGACAGCAGCTTCTTCACCGCCGGGTTGCGCTCGTCGAACAGGTGCGAAACGATGGCCGAGTCGCGGTCGAGGCCGAGCGTGAGCTGGGTCAGGTCGTTCGAGCCGATCGAAAAACCGTCGAAAATTTCAAGGAACTCCTCGGCCAGCAGCGCATTGGACGGCAGCTCGCACATCATGATGAGCTTGAGACCGTTCTCGCCGCGCTTGAGGCCGTTCTCGGCGAGCACGTCGATGACCTTGCGGCCTTCCTCGAGCGTGCGCACGAACGGGATCATGACCCAGGCGTTGGTCAGGCCCATGTCTTCGCGCACGCGCTTCATCGCGCGACATTCGAGCGCGAAGCAGTCGCGGAACGACGGATCAACGTAGCGCGCGGCGCCGCGGAAGCCGATCATCGGATTTTCTTCGTGCGGTTCGTAGCGCGCGCCGCCGATCAGGTTCGCGTATTCGTTGGACTTGAAGTCCGACAGGCGCACGATGACCGGATTCGGCGCGAACGCCGCGGTGATCGTCGCGATGCCTTCGGCGAGGCGGTCGACGTAGAACTCGACCGGATCGGCGCCGTTGATGCGTTCGTCGATCTTGCGTCGCGTCTCGGCGTCCTGGCGCGAATATTCGAGCAGCGCCTTCGGATGCAGGCCGATGTGGCTGTTGATGATCATCTCCAGGCGTGCGAGGCCGACGCCCGCGTTGGGCAGCATCGCGAAGTCGAACGCGCGCTCGGGGTTGGCGACGTTCATCATGATCTTGAGCGGCGCCGGCGGCATCGCGCCGAGATCGGCCGTGATGCGGTCGAATTCGAGTCTGCCGGAATAGATCAGGCCGGTATCGCCTTCGGCGCAGGACACGGTGACCTCGGCGCCGTCGGGGATCCTGTCGAGCGCATTGCCGCAGCCGACGACGGCCGGCACGCCGAGCTCGCGCGCGATGATCGCGGCATGGCAGGTGCGGCCGCCGCGGTTCGTCACGATCGCGGCGGCGCGCTTCATCACCGGTTCCCAGTCCGGATCGGTCATGTCGGCGACGAGCACGTCGCCGGGCTGCACGCGATTCATGTCGGCGAGCGAACGGATCACCTTCGCCGTGCCGGCGCCGATCTTCTGGCCGATCGCGCGGCCTTCGGTCAGCACCGGGCCTCTGCCCTTGAGCTGGAAGCGTTCGATCTGCGTCGCGCGGGCGCGTGCCTTCACCGTTTCCGGACGCGCCTGGACGATGTAGAGCTTGCCGGTGATGCCGTCCTTCGCCCACTCGATGTCCATCGGACGGCCGTAGTGCTGCTCGATCACGAGCGACTGCTTCGCGAGTTCGTGCACGTCGGCGTCGTCGATGGAGAAGCGGACGCGGTCGGCGGCCGGCGTTTCCTCGATACGGACGCGCTCGCCGGGCCCGTCGGAATAGACCATGCGCTGCTGCTTCGCGCCGGCATGGCGGCGCAGGATGGCCGGGCGGCCCTGCATCAGCGTGGGCTTGTAGACATAGAACTCGTCGGGGTTTACGGCA
>CAMLSI010000608.1 GCA_946482585.1 uncultured Lysobacteraceae bacterium | reverse complement strand
GTCGTGCCGCGCGCGGAGGCGCCGCTCGCGCTGCGCGGCAGCGCGAGCGATACGCACCTGCGCGACTACCGCATCGAGCTCGTACCGGCCGGCAGCGAGTCCGGCGTCGTCATCGTGAGCGGCAGCGCCGCGGTCAATGCCGCGCTGCTGGGCCAGTGGCGCGTGACCCAGGCCGACGGCGACTATCGACTGCGGCTTCACGTGAGCGATCTCGCCGGCAACGCGGCAGCGGCGCAGCAGGCGATCGCCATCGACGGCACGCCGCCCGTGATCGCGATCACGCGTCCGGAGAACGGCACCGCGATCGCGGGCCGGCTGCTCGTGCACGGCAGCGTGCTCGATGCCCATCTGCGCGACTACACCGTCGCCATCGCGACGCCGACCGCGGCGCTCGCCGAACAATGGACGCCGCTGTATCGCGGACTCGCCGCCGTCGATGCGGGCGTGCTCGCGGATCTCGACCTGCCGCTGCCCGACGGCGACTATGTGCTGCGCGTGCGCGCGACCGATGCGGCCGGCGCGCAGAGCGACGCGCGCGTCGACCTGCGTGTGGATCGCGCCGCGCCGCCCGCGCCGCTGCAGCTGCGCGTGCGTCTGGATGGCGCCGACGCGGTGCTCGACTGGTCCGCCTCGACCGCGAACGACGTCGCGGGCTATGCGGTCTATCGCAACGGCGAGCGCATCAATGGCGCCCTCGCTGCCGCGCCTCATCATGTCGACGGCGCGCTGCCCGACGGCGCCTGGCGCTACGAAGTCAGCGCGATCGATCGCGCCGGCAACGAAAGTCCGCGCAGCAACCGTGTCGAGGTCGTCCTCGATCGCACGCCGCCGCAGGTCGAGATCCACACACCGCTCGCGGCCTCGCGCGTGCATGGCGTGATCGCCGTGATCGGCACGGCCTGGAGCAGCGACGATTTCGACAGTTACGCGTTGACCGCGCGCCGCAGCGACGGCAGCGGCAGCGCCGTCACGCTCGCGCAGGGCACGCTGCCGCAGCGCGACGCCGTGTTCGCGCAGTGGAACAGCCTCGCGTTCGCGGAAGAAAGCGCGGTGACCCTGCGCCTCGCCGCGCGCGACCGCAGCGGCAACGAAGCCGTGCGCGAGGTCGAACTCGTCGTCGACAATCTCGCGCCTGCCGCGCCGCAGGGACTCGTCGCGACGCTGCAGGGCGCCGACGGCGCGATCGCCTGGAATCCGAACGGCGAAGCCGACCTGCTCGGCTATCTGCTCTATCGCAACGGCCGCCTCGTCAACGGCCCCGCACAATTGCCCGACGACCTGCGCGGCTACGCGCTGCCGGCGACGAACCATCTCGACGCCGCCGTGCCCGACGGCACGCACCGCTACGTCGTGTTCGCGATCGACCGTGCCGGCAACATCAGCGCGCCGTCGGACCACGCCGAACTCGGCCCCATCGACAACGGCCCGCCGCACGTGGTCATCGACGCGCCCGAGGACGGCGCGGCGTTCGAGAGCGCGATCGACGTGCGTGCGTCGGGCAGCGATCGCGACATCGCGACTGTGCAGTTCGCGTATCGCGCCGCGGGCGCCGGCGACTGGACCGTGGTCGGTCCGGCGCAGACGGAAGCACCGTATCGTGTGCGCTGGACGCCGGGCGAACTGCCGCACGGCGATTACGACCTCCGCGCACTCGCGCGCGACACTGCGGGTCTCGACGATCCCCAGCCGCCGCAGGTGCGCGTGCGCTACGCCGATCTCACCGCGCCGGCCGGTCCGGGCGCGCTGCGCGCGACCGCCGACGGCGACACCGTGCACCTGCAATGGACCGCGAGCGCGGATGCCGGGGTCGTCGCCTATCGCGTCGAGCGCTCCGGCGGCAGCGACTGGCAGCCGGTCGGCGACGACGCCCCCGGCACCACGCGCAGCGACAGCGGCCGCGACGACGGGCGCTGGAGCTATCGCGTCAGCGCGCTGGATGCCGCCGGCAACGTCTCGACGCCCAGCGGCGACGACGCGCACGTGTTCTCGCTGACCGTGATGCAACCGTTGTCGCCGACGACACAGGCGACGATCGCGCTCGACGGCCGCAGCGCATTGCCCGGCTCGGTGACCGTGCGTGTCGGCAGCGGCAGCGAACAGGAGGCGGGCATCACCGCCGGCGACGGGCGCTTCGCGCTGGCCGACGTGGCACTCGCCGGCGGCGACAACGCGATCGGCGTACGCGTCGCGACACCCGACGGCGATCGTTCGCGCGTCGCCACACGCTGGGTGCGCCGCGCGGCAGTTCCGGCCGCACCGACCGGTCTGCAGGCCAGCGCCGGCGGCTATGACGTCAGCCTCGCGTGGAACGCGAACGCCGAAGCCGACGTGCTCGGCTATCGCATCGAACACAACGGCGGCTACGTGCACGCCGACGACACGCTGACCGGCGTGACCGCGAGCAGCACGACCTGCTGCGACGCCGAAACGGCAGCCGACGGCAGCGTCGACACTCATTGGGATATTTCCACCTGGTTCGAACCGGCAGCGGCGGAAGCGTCCACCGACCCGCTGCTCGAACTCGATCTCGGC
>CAMLSI010000607.1 GCA_946482585.1 uncultured Lysobacteraceae bacterium | reverse complement strand
GCGACCGCGTTGCGCGAAAGCGTCGGCGACTGGCTGTTCGTCGTGCCCGTCGACAGTCCGTCGTTCGGCACGACGCTGTTCGATCGTCTCTGGCATGCCCGCGGCGACGCCGGCATCGTCGTCGCCCACGACGGCGCGCGACGCCAGCCGCTGTTCGCGCTGTATCGGCGCGCCCGCATTGAATTGCCCGGCGACGACGCCGATATGCCGGTCTGGCGCTGGCAGGATGGCCACGTGGTGCGCGAGGTCGATTTCAGCGACAGCCCCGCGCGTTTCGTCAATCTGAATACCGCGGAGGACTTTCGCGATGCATGCCGTTGATCCGGCCCAGGCGCCCGTGCCCAGTCTGCTGAGCGTCGCGCAGGCGCGCGAACGCGTGATCGCGCGCGCGCGCGGCCGGGAGCCCGGGCGTGAAACGATCGCGCTCGACGGGGCACTCGGCCGGACGCTCGCTGCGTCGGTCGTCGTGCCCATCGACGTGCCCGCGTTCGCGAATTCGGCGATGGACGGGTTCGCGCTGCGCGGCGCCGACCTGCCGCGCACCGGCGAGCGCCGCTTCCGCCTCGTCGCGACGCGGCTGGCCGGCGATCGCCGAGCGGCCGCCGTCGCCGCCGGCGAATGCGTGCGCATCACCACCGGCGCGCCGCTGCCGCAGGGCGCCGATACGGTCGTCATCAAGGAAAACGTGCGCGTCGACGGCGACGAGGTCGTCGTCGGCACCGGCGAGAGCGCCGGCGCGAACACGCGCGCGGCCGGCGAGGATTTCCGGCGCGGCGAACCCGCGTTCGCCGCCGGACAACGGCTCACGCCCGCGCGGCTCGGCGCGCTGGCTTCGTTCGGCCATGCCGACGTCGAGGTGTTTCGCGCGCCGCGCGCCGTGCTGTTGACCACGGGCGACGAGATCGTCGCGCCGGGCGACGCGCTCGAGTACGGTCAGGTCTACAACTCGAACCGCTACAGTCTGGGTGCGATGCTGCGCGAAGCCGGCGTCGTGCTGTTGCGGCACGAGCACGTACGCGACGATCCGGCCGCGTTGCGCGATGCGCTGCAGCGCGCCGCCGCGGACGCCGATCTCGTGGTCAGTTGCGGCGGCGTGTCGGCGGGCGAAGCCGATTTCCTGCCGCAGCTGCTGGCGGAAGTCGGCATCGTGGATTTCTGGAAAGTGCGCATGAAGCCGGGCATGCCGCTGCTGTTCGGCACGATCGGTGCGGCGCTCGTGTTCTCGCTGCCGGGCAATCCGGTGTCCAGCATCGCGACGTTCCAGGTGATCGTGAGGCCGGCGCTCGAGGTCTGGGCGGGGCGTGATCCGGCGCGGTCGCCACGCTGGCATGCGCGCCTGACCGAGCCGCTGCGCAAGACGCACCGGCGTGCCGAATTCCTGCGTGCCGCGCGAGAATGCCGCGCCGACGGCACGCTCTGGGTCACGCCGTTTCCGCGCCAGGGCTCCGGCGTGTTGCGCAGCGTCGCCGAGGCGGACTGCCTCGTCGTCGTGAACGAGGACGTGCAGTCGCTGGCCGCCGGCGATTGCGTCGAGATTCTGCCGTTGTCGTGAGGTGAACCATGGCCGCGCCGCTTCATCGCGATCAGCTGCTGGCCGGACTGCGTGAACGCATTCCGGAGATCGGTGTCGAAACCGCCGCCCGCGAACTCGCGGCAGGGGCCGTGCTCGTCGACGTGCGCGAGGACGCCGAACGCGCACCGGGAACCCCGCAGGGCGCACTCGGCATTTCGCGCGGATTTCTCGAACTGCGCATCGGCGAACAGGTGCCGGATCGCGATGCGCGCGTGCTCGCGCTCTGCGGCAGCGGGCAGCGTTCGCTGTTTGCGGCCGACACCCTGCGGCAGCTCGGCTACGGCAACGTCGCCTCGGTCGCGGGCGGCTACGCGGCCTGGCTCGCAGCCGGACTGCCGGTGCAGCGCGGCGGGCTCGATGCGGACAGCAGCGAGCGGTATTCGCGTCACCTGCTGCTGCCCGAAGTCGGTGTCGACGGTCAGGCGCGCCTCGGCGCCGCGCGCGTCGTGCTGATCGGCGCCGGCGGACTCGGCTCGCCCGCGGCGCTCTATCTCGCGGCGGCCGGTGTCGGCAACCTGCGCCTCGTCGACGATGACCGCGTCGAACGCTCCAACCTGCAGCGCCAGATCGTACATGCGGACGCACGTGTCGGCATGCGCAAGACAGAGTCGGCACGCATGGCGCTGAACGCGCTGAATCCGCGCCTCCGCGTCGAGCTCGTCGACGAGCGCTTGCTCGCCGCCAACGTCGAACGGTGTCTCGACGGCGCCGATGTCGTCATCGACGGCGCCGACAATTTTCCGACGCGCTATCTGCTCGACGCGGCCTGCCGGCGTCTCTCGATACCGCTGGTGTACGGCGCCGTGCATCGGTTCACGGGTCAGGTCAGCGTGTTCGACGCGCGCCGCGCGGATTCGCCGTGCTATCGCTGTTTGTTCCCCGAACCACCGAGCGCGGCCGACGCGCCGAACTGCGCCGAAGCCGGCGTGCTCGGCGTGCTGCCGGGCGTCATCGGCCTGCTGC
>CAMLSI010000606.1 GCA_946482585.1 uncultured Lysobacteraceae bacterium | reverse complement strand
TGTCCTTGCCGGCCAGCTTCAGGCGCAGCACGTCGTTCTTGACGCGCTTGCGCCAGAGATCGTCGAGCTCGGCCGTGGTCGCCGGCCATTCGGCATGCTCGCGATCGAACGCATAGCTTTCCTGCGCGCTGAAATCGAACGGTTTCTCGAGCAGTTTGCGCGAGTACGCCGTGCGTTCCGCGACGCGCTGCAGGTAGAGATTGAACACCGCGAACGGCATCGACAGGTCTTTGTTGAAGATCGCGTCGTCGAGCTGTTCGCGCGCGGCGCTGAAACGCGCGACGTCGGACTTCAGGAAAAACAGCTTTTCGCCGTCGAGCGACTCGAAGTACGCGTCGAACATCTTGGCGGACATCGCGTCATCGAGCGGCACGGCCTTGTAGTGGAAGCGCGTCAGGAAGCGCGAGGCCCAGATGGCCGCTTCCGCCTGGTCTTCGGCGGGCTTGAGCAGCGGACCGGACTGACCGGTCGGCTTGGCCGCGACGATGCCGGAGGCCAGGAGGGCGAGGACGATCAGGGTCTTGCGCATGGGTGTCTCCAACGAAACGCGATCTTGCCTAAGCGGTCTGAACAATGCCGGCGGCGTGTGCCATTTCGTCCGCATGATAGGACGAACGCACCATGGGGCCGGAAGCCACGTGTTGGAAGCCCAGGCGATAGCCCAACTCTTCCAGCAGCTTGAACTCCGCCGGCGTCCAGTAACGGATTACCGGATGATGATGCGGCGTGGGTTGCAGGTATTGACCAATGGTCACCATGTCGACAGCGTGCGCGCGCAAATCGTTCAACGCCCCTTCGACCTGTTCGAAGGTTTCGCCCAGGCCGAGCATGATGCCGGATTTGGTCGGCACGTCCGGATGCTGCGCCTTGAACCGCCGGAGCAGATCCAGCGACCAGTCGTAGTCCGCGCCCGGACGCACTTCGCGATAGAGCTCGCGCACCGTCTCGAGGTTGTGATTGAACACGTCGGGCGGCGCGTCCGCGAGAATTTCCAGCGCCCGTTCCATGCGGCCCTTGCCGCGGAAATCCGGCGTGAGGATCTCGATCTGGATGTCCGGGCTCTGCTCGCGCACGAGACGGATGCAATCGGCGAAATGCTGTGCGCCGCCGTCGCGCAGGTCGTCGCGATCGACCGACGTGATGACCACATAGCGCAGTCCCATGTCGCGGATCGTTTCGGCGAGATGCCGCGGCTCGTCCGCGTCGGGCGGTTTCGGACGGCCGTGCGCGACGTCGCAGAACGAGCAGCGCCGTGTGCAGACTTCGCCGAGGATCATGAACGTGGCCGTGCCCTTGCCGAAGCATTCGTGGATGTTCGGGCAGGAAGCTTCCTCGCAGACCGTGACCAGGCGGTTTTCGCGCAGCTTGGCCTTGAGCTTCGCGACCGCGTTGCCCGGCGGAATGCGGACGCGGATCCAGTCCGGCTTGCGCAGCTTCGGCGCCTGGTCGAATACCGCGCGGTTGCGCGCGATCTTGTCTTCGCCGAGCTGTTTTTCGCCGACGACGACGATGGGTATGGCCTTGGAGGTCGAGGATTCCATGCGACTCACGCGAAAGCGGCGACCGGCAACGGCGCCGCGGGAATGACGGGATCGGCTGCCTGCGGCCGCAGGCCCAGTTGTCGCGAAAGCTCCTCGATCAGACTGGACTGCAGCACCGACAGGCTGGTCGGGCCGCCCAAGTCTAGCACCTGGGTCACCGCCAACCCCTTATAACCACAGGGGTTGATGCGATGGAACGGCTCGAGGTCCATGGCCGCATTGAAGGCCAGGCCGTGGAACGAACAGCCGCGCCGCACGCGCAGCCCGAGCGCGGCCACCTTGGCGTCGGCGACGTAGACGCCGGGCGCGCCCTCGCGGCGCTGCGCGACGATGTTCCAGTTGGCCAGCGTATCGATGACGGCCTGTTCGATGCGGAAAACGAGTTCGCGCACGCCGAGCCCGCGGCGGCGCAGGTCGACGAGGACGTAGGCCATGATCTGCCCGGGACCGTGGTAGGTGACCTGTCCGCCGCGATCGACCGGAATCACCGGAATGTCGCCCGGCGCGAGCACGTGCTCGGTCTTGCCGGCCTGTCCGAGCGTGAACACCGGCTCGTGCTGCAGCAGCCAGAACTCGTCGGCGGTTTCCGGCGTGCGCGCATCGGTGAACGCCTGCATCGCGCGCCAGACCGGTTCGTAAGGCCACAGCCCCGGCAGTTCACGCACGAGTACCGGCAGCGGCTCGGTCATCAGAGCGTCCAGCGAATGTCCGGATCGGCGCGCAGCACTTCGTGCGCGGCGTCGTATTTTTCGCGGCTCGGGCAGGTGAAGCTCACCGTCACCGAGACGTAGTTGCCTTCGCGCGACGGCCGCGTGCGGATGCTGCCGTCGAGCACGCTCAGACCAATGCCCTCGAGCAGCGCAGGCACGCGCGCGACGAGATCCGCCGCGGCGCTGCCCATCGCCGTGATCTCGAACAACCCGGGAAACTGGAATCCCTGCTGCGGCGATTCGGGCTGGATGTCGTCGAGATTGCGCATTACTTCGTATCCGGTTGCT
>CAMLSI010000605.1 GCA_946482585.1 uncultured Lysobacteraceae bacterium | reverse complement strand
CCACCGTCGTACGGAACTGGCGTTTCGCGAAAGCGTGGCTCGCCGACCGTCTGCAGTCCTCGCGCTGACAGCGCGACGGCGCACGCCGCACCCGCAAACGACGTGCTGCCGCGTCGTCCCTCGCGATCGCGCTCGGGCAGTTCCGCTCGCGGCGACACGATTGACTACTTCGTCGGCGACACTGCCGCGGCGCGACAGATGCGCTGCTACGACCCAAAGGCGTAGAAAAAATCATTCATAAGACCTGCATGCAGCGGCAGAAATATCGGCCTTAAGACTGACAGTCGCCTACGCCGGCTCGCCGAACCGTCCGGACGGGACTGTGCCGACGACGGCACGACAGGATTTCGGACCGCGCCGCTGCTCCGCCTGAACCGAAGGCAACGCACGCTAAGCACCTGCCGCGCAACGCACGAATCCACCATGCTCCGCAGTGAAGTTGTCCGGACAGAGATTCCGGAGCATCGGCCTTAGGACCGATCTGCCGCACGGCTGACAGAACGATTCCCTGGCGATGGGCCGCTCGCATACTCGATGGCTGCTGTACCCGCACGTCAGCCTTTCCCAGGGAGTATCGAAACATGAAACGCCACCGCCTTGCCGCGGCGATCTCGTTGCTCGTCGTCGCCGGCGCGGTCTGCGCGCAGGGACCTCGTCTCGTCGCGCCGCAGACCGTCGCTCCGGATCAACTGACCGACGCCATGGTCGCCAACACCCGCCTGCTGCTCACGCGCGCGGGCGCCATCGATCCCACGCTGGAGCAGGTGGATTTCGCCTCGACCGGCGCCGCGCCGAACGTGGCCGTCGCGCGCTACGCGATCGTGCAGTTCGCCGAAGGCGACACGACGGGACGCGAGCGTCTCGAGAAGCAGAATCTGCGCATCCTCGGCTATGTGCCGAACAACGCCTACATCGTGAAGCTCGACGAGACCAACACGCTGGACTCGCTGAGCCGTCAGCACGGCGTGCGCTGGTCGGGCCTGTACCAGCCGGGCATGAAGCTCGATCCGCGTCTCTACGCGAACGCGCGCGCGAATCTCGCCGCCGCGCCGACCGGCGGCGTCGACATCGAGATTTTTGCGTTCTCCGGCGAGTCGGCCGAGCGCGTCGCGGAAGGCGTGACCAAGGCGACGCCGGGCGCACGCGTGAGCGTGGTCAATTCGCGTGACGAGAATCCGTACGTTCGCGTCAACGTCGACACCACACAGGTGGCCGCGCTCGTTCGCGGCGCGACCGCACTCGAAGGCGTTTCGTGGGTGGCCCCGTATCTGCAGCCGTCGTTCGAGAACGCGGCAGCGGTCGGCGCGATCCAGGGCAACAGCCTGACGAATCCGGCCGGCAGCGGCGCCGTCGAAGCCGGCAAGACGCCGATCTGGGACCACAACATTTTCGGCAGCGGCCAGATCGTCGCCGTCTCCGACTCGGGCGCCGATGCCAATGAAGCCTGGTTCACGACGCTCGACAAGGGCTCGGGCCCGGTGACCGCCGTCGCGACCGCGCAGACGCCGGCTCCGCCGACGCCGGGCGCGCTCGCGCCGACGCAAAAAGTCATCGGCTACTGGGTACAGCCGGGCGCGACCGCGTTCGACAACACCGCAACCTGCCCCGGCGGCAGCCCGACGAGCTTCCACGGCACGCATACCAGCGGCACGGTGCTCGGCGACACGGCGGGCACGTTCGGCGCGACGACGTACCTCGCGTCGACGCCGACCGCGGCCAACCACGAACTCGCCGACGGCATGGCGCCGAATGCGCAGCTGCTGTTCCTCGACATCGGCAACGACACGTCGGGCTGCCTGTCGATCACCGACCTGACGGGCACGCTGCAGCAGGGCTACGGCGGCGGCGCACGCATCCACAGCGCGAGCTGGGGCGCACCGACGGGCGGCATCTACTCGGGCAACGATTTCGAAGCCGACTACGCGCTGAGCAAGGCCGAAGACATGATCTTCGTCGTATCGGCCGGCAACGAAGGTTCGGGCAACCAGACCACCGGCTCGCCGGGCAACTCGAAGAACGCGATCACGGTCGGCGCGCTCGGCCACGGCGGCTCCGTCATCGTCGCGAGCTTCAGCAGCCGCGGCCCGACCGCCGACGGCCGCCGCAAGCCGGACGTGATGGCGCCGGGCTCGTCGACGATCTCCGCGTCGGGCGACGCGACGACGAACGCGACGCCGGAGGCGCCGGCAACCAAGGCCCTCAGCGGCACCTCGATGTCGGCTCCGACCGTCTCGGGCAACGCGACGCTGATGCGCCAGTTCTTCGCCGATGGCTGGTATCCGCGCGGCACCGCGACGGCGAGCGACAAGTACAACCCGAGCGGCATGGCGATGAAGGCCGTGATCCTCAACGGCACGAACGCGATCAGCACGACGAACTGGAACAGCAACGGCTACGGCTGGGGCCGCATGTGGCTCGATTCCAACCTCTGGTTCGCGAACACGCTGACTGGCGGCGACGACAGCCGCCGCCTGCGCCTGTTCGAACGCACCCAGGCGTCGGGTCTGAAGACCGGCGACCAGCAGGAGTATACGATTGCCAATGTAG
>CAMLSI010000604.1 GCA_946482585.1 uncultured Lysobacteraceae bacterium | reverse complement strand
TCGATGTCGCTCAGGTCGATCACGAAGTAGAAGCGGCCGTGCGGCGTGTCGAAGACGCCGACATGCTCGCCCTCGCGCAGTTCCAACTCGTGGATGCCCGCAGGCAGCGACGCGAACTCCGCCGGCGCATCCGTGCTGCCGTCCGGGCGCCGCAGGTACCCGCTCAACCGGCGCGTGCGCGGGAGCGAGGCGCCCAGATTGCCGCTCAGGCGCAGACTGTAGTCCTCTGCCTGGCCGCGGAGGATCTCTTCGATGAGGATGTGTTCGTAGGACTCGGCAACGATCACCATGGCGCCCCCGAACAGAACGCTCAGACAGGCGCCCAGCAAGAGGCTGGTCAGCAGCACGCGACGCCGCAGGCTGCGCGACGGCGCACTCACGGAGCCATCATCCGATAGCCCACGCCATGGACGGTGCGGATCAACCGCTGCGCCGGATCGGCGTCGATCAGGCCGCGCAGTTCGTAAATGTGGGTCTGCAGCGCAGCGCTGTCACCGCCGGCCTCGCCCCACACTGCCCGGATCAGGGCGTCGCGCGGCACGACCCGGGGCGATTCGCGCATGAGGACCTCGAGCAGGTGAGCCTGGCTGCGCGTCAGGGTACTGCGCCGGCCACCCCGCGTGGCGAACATCGTCGTGGGATCGAAACTCAGATCGCCCACGCGCAGGACCGCCGCGGCCACCGGCCTGCCGCGGCGATGAACCGCGCGAATGCGGGCCTCCAGTTCTTTCATGGCAAACGGTTTGACGAGGTAGTCGTCGGCGCCTTCGGCCAGTCCGCGCAGCTTGTCGTCGAGGGTATCGCGCGCGGTCAACATCAACAGCGGCACGCCGTGTCCGGCAGCCCGCAGCCGGCGGCACAGATCGAGGCCGTCGAGCCGGGGCAATCCGAGGTCTAGCACGATCACGTCGGCCGTGCCACGCATTGCCGCCTGCAGCCCGCTGCGTCCGTCCGCCGCGTGATCGACGCGGTAGCCGCGCCGCTCCAGGAAGTCCCAGATGTTGGCGGCGATATCGTGCTGATCTTCGATGATCAGCACGTTCAGTCCCTCGCAGGGCGTCGTCGCAACCATGGAAAAAGCTTGCCACAGCGGCCGTTAACGCCCGGCTGAGAAATGGCTGAGTCGGCCTTACGGGCCGATGCGCATCCTCCCGGCAGGTCAACGGGGGGCGCAGCGCGTGAGAGTTTCTTCGTCGCCGGTGGTTCGCCGGTATCGGGCGGTCCTGGGCCTGGTCGCGCTCACGCTGGCGATCGCGGGTCTGACGCGGCTCGCCTTGCTGTTGCAGGTCGACGACCCGGGAGCGCTCGGTGCGGACGGCATCGCGTATGCCTTCGTAGTCGGCTCGGCCTACGACACCGTCGTTGCCGTTTACCTGGCGCTGCCTGCGACGCTCTTGCTCTGGCTCGCACCACGAAGCCTGCGGCAACGCCGCTTCGGACGTTTCATGCAGGCGTCCCTGTGCGTGACGACGATCGGCCTGTTGCTGTTGGTCGCCGTGGCCGAGTGGACGTTCTGGGCGGAGTTCGAGACCCGTTTCAACTTCATCGCGGTCGACTATCTGGTCTACACCACCGAGGTGTTGGGGAACATCCGGGAATCCTATCCGCTGCCGTGGCTGCTCGCCGGCGTGGCATGCGCCGCGGCGGGGCTGTATGCGGCCACGCGCCCGGCGTGGCGTGTCGTCGACGACGGCGCGAGCTTCGCGGCGCGCTCGGCCGTGGCGGCGACGGTAGCCGTCGCCGCCACGCTGCTGACCGCGCTGGTCAGCGCCGACCTGAAAGACCGGGGCGAGAACGCGTACGTCGATGAGCTGGCGGGCAACGGCATTTATCAGTTCTTCGCGGCGTACCGGAACGCCTCGCTCGACTACGAGCGCTTCTATCGCACCTTGCCGCGAGAGGAGGCTTTCTCGGCCCTGCGCGCGCAACTGACCACGCCGGACGCGACCTTCACCAGCGCCGAATCGACCGACATCACGCGCGAGATCCGCAACCCCGAGCCGGAGCGCCGGCTCAACGTGGTGCTGATCAGCATCGAGAGTCTGTCGGCCTGGTTCTCCGGCCGCTACGGCCGGCCGGCGACCCTCACGCCCGAACTGGACGCGCTGAGCAGCCAGAGCCTGGTCTTCACCCGGCTTTACGCCTCGGGGACACGCACCGTGCGCGGCCTCGAAGCGCTCGCGCTGTCGGTGCCTCCGACGCCCGGCGAATCGATCGTCAAGCGGCCCGCGAACGAAGGGCTGTTCTCGCTGGCCAGCGTGTTCAACGCCCGGGGCTACACCTCGATGTTCCTGTACGGAGGCTACGGCGCCTTCGACAACATGAACCACTTCTTCGGGAGCAATGGATACGTCGTGCGCGATCGCGCCGCGATCGATCCGGCCACGGTGCACCACGCCAATATCTGGGGCGTGGCCGACGAAGACCTTTACCGCCTCGCGTTGTCGGAATTCGACGCGAGCCATGCGGCGGGCAAGCCGTTCTTCGCCCACGTCCTCACCACGTCGAACCATCGCCCCTACACCTTTCCCGAAGGCCGTGTCGACGC
>CAMLSI010000603.1 GCA_946482585.1 uncultured Lysobacteraceae bacterium | reverse complement strand
GAAGAAGCTCGACCCGAACGTCGACTTCTACAGCGGCATTCTCTATCGCGCGATGGGCATCCCGACGGAGATGTTCACGGTGATGTTCGCCCTCGGGCGCCTGCCCGGCTGGATCGCGCAGTGGAAGGAGATGCTCGAAGATCCGGACATGCGGATCAATCGCCCCCGGCAGATCTACATCGGCGCCAGCGAACGGAGCATGGCCTCGGTCGGAAACCTGGAAGCCGTCATGGCCGGCGGGTGAGTCGTCAGCGGGCCGGCGCGCGTCAGCCGCTGCTACTTCTTGTGGCACCCCGTGCAGGCGGTGGGGCCCTTCTTCTGCTGCTTGTGACAGTTGATGCAGCGGATGTGCAACGGGTTCCTGGTGAGACTCATGTCGCGCATGCTCGGCACGTTCCCTTTCGGCTCGAGGTGGCACTCGCTGCACTTCTTCACATCGATCGTGTCCACTTTTGCTTTGGTGAGACCCTTGTGCGTGTGGTGGCACGTGTCACAGCTCTTCACCAGCGTGTCGCCGTGCTTTGCGTGATTGAACGGGACCGGGGGCTGCTTTTTCTGCGCCGTATCGACCTTCACGGTCGCCGGGTAATGGGCGAGCGCGAAGGTTGCGAAGAGGCAGAAGAGCGCGAGGCTGATCGAAAGGTTTCGGCGCATCGACGGTTTCCTTTCGAGCCCGGGCGTTGCAGGATCTGCGCCGCAGAGCACCCGAACGGCGAGCGGGTGATCGAGCGGGAACAGGACCGATCGAACCTACAGGATGGTTTCGATCGGCTCGCGACGCGCGATCTCGCGCACGTTGCGCCAGCAGGCGGCGATGGTCAGCACGACGATCAGCGAGACCGTCAGCGCGGGCGGCAGCGGATCGCCCAGCCGGAGTCCGCTGAGCCAGGCCTGCACGTGCGGGATTCCCGCGATCACGATCAGCGCTCCGATGACGATCGCGACCGCGACCGGCCCTGCGACCGCACGCAGGAGCAGCGCTTGCGCCTGACGCGGCGTTGCGCCGAGGGCGAGGCGCAGGCCCATCTCCCCGGCGCGTTTCGACGCGACGAGCGTCACCATGCCGAAAACCGCCACCGTCGCCAGCACGGCCGCGCCGAAAGCGAACAGCAGCAGCAGCGTGACCTGCAACCGGGGCGCGAGCAGATGGCTCTCGATCGTGTCGTCGAGGGTCGCGGTCGCGAGCACCACGAAGCCCGGAAGCGACTGGCGCAGCCGTTCGGTGACCGCATCGATCGGGACGGGATTGCCGTTCGTACCGCGTACGACGAGGTAGTACACGCGCCGCGCGTCCTGGGTGAACGGGATGTACAGGTCGATTCCTCCCTGCGCGACCCTCGCTTCATCCGCATCGGCCGCGACTCCGACGACGGTGTGCGGGAAGCGTTTCGCGCCGACGAGCACCTGCTTCCCGACCGCGTCGCCGCGCGGGAACAACCGGTTCGCGAGCGAGCGGCTGACGATCACGACCGGATCGCCTCGCCCGTCGTCGCCGCGCGTGAATCGGCGGCCGGCGACGATCGGGATGTGCAGACAATCGAAGAACGACGCGTCGACGTTCGCGTAGCGCATCTCGAGGGGCGTGATCATCGAGCCGGTCGCGACGGCCGTGTCTTCGCGTCCGCCGAACAGCGGTCCCGAGCTGGCGAGCGTCGCCGAGGCAACGCCCGGCATCAGCGGCAGATCGTCGACGGCTTCGGTGCTGCGGCCGACCAGCTCCGTGCGTTTCATCGGACCGACGGCCTGCAGGCGCAGCAGCGCGATGCCGCGCGTGTCGAAGCCCGGATCGGTCGTGGCGAGGCGCTGGTACGCACGGCCGAACGACAGCGCCGACCAGAGGAGCACGGACGCGAGCGCAACCTGCGATGCGACGAGCGCGTGGCCCACCCAGCGCGGCGTGGAATGCGTCACCGAGTGCTCCGATGCGCGGATGTGATCGGCCGGCTCGCTCCGCGCCGCCTGGAAAACCGAGATGGCCGCGAACGCCAGCGCAAGAACGATCGAGACCCCGAACGCGAAGACGGCGGCGCTCGCGTCGGGGTGGATTTCGCCGAGGCGGGGAATGCCCGCGGCCTCGAAGCGGCCCGCGAATGCGAGCAGCGCCCACGCGATCGCGACCGCGCTCGCGCCGCCGGCGAGACACAGAAGCAGGTGATCGGCAAACAACTGCCGGAACAGCCGCGCAGCCGAGCCGCCGAGCGCCGCCCGCAATCCGAGCTCGCTGCCGCGGCTCATCGACTCGGCGAAGATGAGGCTCGCCATGTTCGCGCACGCCATGAGCAGCAGCAGCGCGGCCGCCGCACCGAGGAGCAACAGTCGCGGCAACACGGCGCCGAGCTCGTAGTCGATCAGCGGAATCGCGCGCGCCGTCCATCCCCGATTGGAGTCGGAAAATCGCACGGCGAGCGTCCGCGCGGAAACGCGTCGTCATGTAACGATCGGGGAACCCGGCGGTCGCGGCGAGGTGGCGAGACAGCCTATCGAAATCCCAAAAGTGATCGTCCTCCGCGTCTTGTTCCACGGCGTTGGTGATGTGAGCGGTTTTGTCGCGCAAA
>CAMLSI010000602.1 GCA_946482585.1 uncultured Lysobacteraceae bacterium | reverse complement strand
TCGATCACAATGAAACCATCACGGTGCACAACGATCGCACCGAAACCGTCGACGGTTACGAAACGATCACGATCCACAAGGATCGCAAGGAAACCGTCGACGGCGACGAGACCATCACGATCCACAAGAACCGCACCGAGACGGTCGACAAGAACGAAACGATCACGATCGTGCAGAACCGCACCGAGGACGTCGGCAAGAACGAGACGGTCAGCATCGGCAAGAACCGCAAGGTGAACATCGGCCAGAACAAGAGCGAGACCATCGGCATGGGGTCGATGCTCAACGTCGGTCTGGCCCAGGTCACGAACATCGGCGGCGCCTATGCGCTCAATGTCGGCGCAGGCTGGATGAGCAATGTCGGCCTCATGCACCTGCACAACGTCGGCGTGAAGCTCGCCGTCACCGTCGGCAAGACGATCAGCGTCAGCGCCGGCAATTCCGCGACCTACGAGGCCGGCGACAAGCTTTCGCTGATCTGCGGCGATTCGATGATCGTGCTGGAGAAGAACGGCACCATCACGATCAGCGGCAACAAGATCAAGGTGATCGGCGAGAAGCATGTCGATGTGAACGGCAAGCTCATCGACATCAACTGACATGGCGGAGCTGATCAATCACACCGCCTTCCCGGCCCTGCTCTACGACGCGCTCGATCAGCACGACGCCGGATTCAGCGTGCTCGCCGCGCACCTGAGCTACGACCTCGTGATCCGTCCCGAGGACGGTGCGGCCATGTTGCGCTTCTGCGCCGAACAGGAGCCGCTGTGCATGGCCGACGAGCACTACGGCGAGCCGGACCGCACGAGCACGCGTCTGGAGAGCGACATCGTGCCGTTCAAGCCGCGGCTCGACGTCGTCGTCAACGGCACGGCCTATGCACCCGGCGACCAGCCCGCACCCGCGTTCGGCGCGGCCATCCGCATCTACGATCGCACGCGCAGCGTGCTGGTCTGCGGCGCGCGCAGCTGGAAGCGCGGCGTGACCGGCTGGAGTCTGACTGATCCGCTGCCCATCGCCGCGTTGCCGCTGCGCTACGAATACGCGAGCGGCGGCCTGCACCGCGTCGAGGATCACGACCACGCCGCCGCGGCGAACATCGTCGGCATGGGCTGGTATCCGGTCGAATTCCTGCGTCAGTTCCGCGGCGACCAGTTGCCGGCGCCGCAGATCGAATCCTACGAGCACCGCCTGCGCGGCATCGGCGACGAACTGCCGGCCGCCGGTTTCGGTTTCATCGGGCGCGGCTGGCGCGGGCGCATCGAATTTGCCGGCACGGCCGACGCCGCGTGGCAGGCCGAGCGTCATCCGCTGCTGCCGCGCGACTTCCGCATGGATTTCTGGAACGGTGCGCCACCGGCGCAGCAGTTCGATCATCCCAAGCCGCTGACGAGCGTGCCGATCGCGCTGCAGAACCTCGTGCCCGCGCGCGACGTGCCGGCTCAGGGCGTTCATTTCGAGGTGCCGGTCGAGAGCGTGTTCGCGCTGGTCGGCCTGGAGCGCGGCATCGGCCTCACGCGCGATCTCACGCTCGACACCATCGTCGTCGACATGGATGCACGCCGCGTCTATTGCACCTATCGCCTCGCACTCGCCGAGGAACTCGACATCGCCGAAGTGCAGTTGCGCTACATCGCCGCGAACGAGCGCGAGGCGCAGCGCGAAAAGGCTGCGCGCATGAACCCCGACCCGACGGTGCGCGAATTCGTGCCGCTGCCGCCGAGTCTCATGACGAAACCCGCCGGACACGCCGCCCATGGCCAGTAATCTCGCTGCGCGAAAAGATGGAAAATGGCGCATCGTATTCCTCGCGCCGGATTTCTGCTTCACGCCGGGCGTGCCCTCGCCGGTGCCGTATCCGGTCACGTCCGATCTCGGCAGCTCCAAGAACGTCGTCACGTCGGTGCGCCTCAACAAGAAGCCTGCGTTCGTCTTCGACGCGAGCAAGGCGCCGCGCACGCTCGGCGACCAGGCCGGTACGAACAAGGGCGTGGTCAGTCATACCGTCGGCGCCGATTGCTGGGCCATGACGCATTCGCCGGACACGCGCATCGGCCAGCGCTGGGTCGTGCGCAACGGCGAAATGTTCCACATGAACGGCAACTTCAACAAACCGCCGGGAAAGAACCTCACGAAGAAGGAGCGCTGGGAAGAGCGCAAGCGCCTCATCGAGCAGGGCAAGCAGAGCTCCGATCCGAAAGTGCGTGCGGCCGCGGAACGCCTCGAGCGCAACAACGTCGGCGTCGAGAAGGCCAAGCTCGCGCAGGACATCTACAACCCGGACAAGGGACCGCCGGAAGGCTGGAAGAACATCAGCAATGATCCGGAGGCGCTCGCGAAGTACGGCCTAAAGCCCGAGGACATGAGGATCGACGGCACGCCGAGTTTCCGCGCGGGCGTGTACGAACCCGATCCGGCCGTGTTCGGCAACGACATGAAGCCGTCGGTCGTGTTCCAGGGGACGAACCCGAGCAGCATGACCGACTGGAAGAACAACTTCGCCCAGGGCGTCAACATGAATTCGCCGTATTACGAGCGCGCCGTCGGCATCGGCAAC
>CAMLSI010000601.1 GCA_946482585.1 uncultured Lysobacteraceae bacterium | reverse complement strand
CGAAGGACTATGACGCCATCGTGCTCGACTGGAATCTGCCGCGGCTCGACGGACTCACGGTGCTGCGGCGACTGCGCGGCGAGGCGAAGAAGAAGGTGCCTGTGATCATGCTGACGGCGCGCGACCAGCTCGGCGACAAGATCGACGGCTTCGAATCGGGACTCGACGACTACCTCGTCAAGCCCGTTGCGCTGCCGGAAATCGAAGTGCGCCTGCGCTCGCTCGTGGGGCGCCTGAGGCAATCTGCCGCACCGGACGATCTGCTCGTCGTCGGCGACCTGCAGTTCCATCTCGGCACGATGGAAGTCCGGCGCGCGGAACGGCGCATCGTGCTGACGCGCACCGGGCGTCGCCTGCTCGAGCTCCTGATGCGCGAAAGCCCGCATGTGGTGTCGCGCGCGCGGCTGGAGCGTGCGGCGTGGGGTGAAGGCGTGCCCGGCACGGACTTGTTGCGCTCGCACATGTACGTGCTGCGCCGCGCGATCGAGCTCGAGTCGGAGAAGGCGCTGCTGCATACTGTGCCCGGTGCCGGCTATCGGCTCTGCGACCTTGGATAAGTTCGCCGCCCCGACGCGCCGGCCGCGCAGCGTGCACTGGTGGATCAGTGCCGCGATGATCGTGTTCGGGCTCGTCATGGTTGCGGCGTTGTCGATCCAGGCGTTCAGCAGCCAGCGGCTGCTCGAACATGGGATCTGGCGCGACCTGCTCGACGTCGTTTCCGCCGAACATGCCGCGCGCGTCCGCCGCGGCGACGGCGCGACGCTGCCCGGCACGGGAATCGTCCGCTCCTGGTACGTCGAAGACGGACGGCCGAATCCGCAGGTCCCCCCTTATCTCGCGAGGGTGCCGGCCGGCTACTACACGTCGGAAGGCATCTACGATTCGTTTTCCACCCGGGAAAGCTTCCACGCGCGCGTGATCGACCTTCCGCCGGGACGGCTCGTCACGCAGATCGACATCGGCACGCTGGAGGCGCAGCAGAACCGCGACTCCCTGTTCAGCGGCGTCTGGGTGTTCGTGCTGATTGCGCTGATCGCGAGCGTGATCGCATGGCTGCACGCGAATCTCGTGCGTCCGATACAGGATCTCGCCGGCCGCATGCAGGCGATCGATCCGGGTGTGCGCGGCGCAAGACTGCCGACGACGTACCGGCGCGAGGAGATCCAGGTGATCGCGCGCGCGAGCAACGAGCATCTGGAACGCGTCGAACGTTTCATCGAACGCGAGCGCAGTCTGCTCGATCAGGCCAGCCACGAATTCCGGACACCGATCGCTGTGATCGCCGGCGCCGTCGACGTGCTTCGCCAGCAGACCCTGCCGGAGTCGTCGATGCCGGCGTTGAATCGCATCGCGCATGCGGTCGAAGACCTGTCGGAAACCATGGTGTCGCTGCTCTACCTCGCGCGCGAGGCGAGTGCCGGCGGCGAGCCTGTCGATGTCACCGCGCTGCACGAACTCCTGCCGCGGCTGCTCAAGGATCACGCCTATCTGCTGTATGACAAGACGGCTCAATTGCGCGCGGGCGAACTCGAGCCGACCTTCATCGCCGCGCCCGAAGCGATGGTCCGCATCGCGGTCAGCAACCTCGTTCGCAACGCGATCGAGAATACCGATGTCGGCTTCGTGGAGCTCTCGCTGAAGGACGGCGTCATCGCCGTCGCCGATTCCGGCAGCGGTTTCGATCCGGTCGAAGCGGCACGACGCTATCGCGAGAGCCTGCGCGCGTCCGCGCCGGTGCGCGGACAAGGATTGGGCTTGTTCCTGATCGGACGCATCTGCGATCGGTTCGGCTGGAAGCTGGCCATCGAGTCCGCAGCGACCGGCGGTACCCGCGCGCGGCTCGACGTGACGGCCAGCGTGATCACGCCGTAGCGTGGTTTCGACGGCGTTCACGTAGCGGCGCCGGACACGACATTGCAGCGACATCGCTGCCTCATTCTGCCGTGGACGACCGGATCGCGCCGCTCCCGCGCGACCGGCTCGCGATGACGTTCTCCACTCCGAGTGAGGTCGGCTTCTCATGATGAAATTTCTCTGGCCCGTGTTGCTGTCCGGCGTGTCGTTCGGCGTGGCTGCGCAGACGGCGGATTCCGATGGCGGCGACGGGCCGCCCCCGGGTTGGGGTCTCGGCCTCGCCGCCGCGATGCTCGACAGTCCCTACGCAGGCGAAGGCACGCGTGTCGTGCCGATGCCGCTGATTTCGTATCAAGGCGAGCGTTTTTACCTGCGCGGTCTATCCGCAGGCTGGCAGATCCACGGCGGCGACTCGTTCGAGATCGCCGCGGTGCTCAAGCCGCGCCTGGACGGTTTCAAGGTCGACGATCTCGGTCGCGCCGAGCTCGCGCGCAACGGTATCGACTACCGGCTCATCGACGATCGCAAGGGGAGCGTGGACGCCGGTCTCGCGATGAAATGGATCGGCGCGGCCGGCGAGCTCGAATTCGAAATCCTTGCCGACGTCACGGACAAGAGCGGCGGCCAGGAAGCCTCTCTGCAATACGGCTATCCGTTCGAGGTCGGCGGCGGAACCCTGACGCCGCAGATCGGCCTGACCTGGCTGTC
>CAMLSI010000600.1 GCA_946482585.1 uncultured Lysobacteraceae bacterium | reverse complement strand
CCAGTGCGCATGACTGGGGTCGACGTCTGCAGGCGTTGGGACATACGCCCAAACTGATGGCGCCGCACTGGTCAAGCCCTACGTCCAGGGACAAAAGAACGATCGCAATGACGCGGCCATGGCGGGACACTGGGACGCCGACGGTACGCAGATGGCCGAGGCGATCCGCCGCGCCGTGACCCGCCACGGCGGAAAGACGCCGCGCGTGCGGGAATTCCCGTGGTGGCTCGTGACCGCGCTGTCGCCGTTCGTCACGACGTTCCGCGAACTGCGCGAGATGCGCTACCTCTGGCGCGAGCCGGTGCGGATGAGCAACGCGCGGCTGCTCGCCGTGCTGGGTCAGGAGCCGCGCACACCGCTCGACGAAGCGGTGGAAGCGACGCTGGCGGGGTTGGGCTGTCTGCGCGGCTTCACCGCCGCGCGCGCACCGGCCGCAGCGTGATCGTCGCGCGGCGGCAGCGGGAGGACGCGACGGCCGGTATCGTGCGCCGCCGGTCTTCGCGGCCCATCGGTCACACGCGTCAATCGCCGGATGCCGTGACCACCCGATCGCGGCCGGCGAGCTTGGCCTGATACAGCGCGGCATCGGCGGCGGCGATGAGGGTCGCGGCGTCCCGGCCGTGCCGCGAGAACTGCGCCAATCCCAGCGACGCCGTCACGCGGTCGAGTGTGCGGTTCTCGTGCACGAGGCGCAGCTCGCGCACCGCGTGCAGCAGATCGTGCGCACGCAGGCCGGCGCGTTCGGATGCGCAATCCGGCAACAGCACGATGAATTCTTCGCCGCCGAAGCGGCAGGCGACGTCCGCGCCGCGGAACTGCGCATCGATCAGTTGGGCCACGCCCTGAAGCACGACATCGCCGGCGTGGTGACCGAAGGTGTCGTTGAATTTCTTGAAGTGATCAACGTCGATCATCATGACCGAAAGGTCTGCGCCTTCCGCCGCGATGCGAGGCAGTTCGCGGGCCAGCCATTCGTGCAGATAGCGGCGATTGAACAGGCCCGTCAGCGGATCGCGGAATGACTGCTGCTGCAGGGCGTCGCGCAGATGCAGATTCGCGAGCGCAAGACCGACCTGTTCCGCGAGAGCGGTGACGAGCCCGTGCGCCGGTGTCGTGTCGCCGTGTTCGACGAACAGCAGGCCGAAGGTGCGTCCCTGCGCGACGAGCGGAAGGCACGCATAGGGCTCCGCTCCGCCGTTATGTCCGGCCACGTGCGGACAACACAGCGCCCCCGCGGATCGTTCGACGCGATACGGCTGTCCGCGTCGCAACGCCCAGCAATCGGTGCTGCCGAAACTGAGCGCGCTGCCTGCCGGCCAGTCGCCCCACCGCGCCTTCCCGACCAGCAGCGCGCCCGAATCGTCGAACAGATACAGCGCCCCCCGCGCCTGCGGAAACAATCGTGGCCCGTACTCGGCGACGCAGGCGTAAGCCTCGCTCGCCGATGCGCAGGCCTGCAGGAAACCGCTCAGTTCCGAGAGCTGCGCCAGTTGCCGCTGTGTGCGCTCGACTTCGGCGAGCGCCTGCTCGACCTGCTGCTTGCCCTCGCGCAGCAGCAGTTCGGCCCGTTTGCGCTCGGTGATGTCCTGGCCGACCCAGATGATGCCTTCCGCAATGTCGTTTGCGTCGATGGCTTTACCGTTGTACGAGACCCAGATGCGACGGCCGTCCTTGCGCACGTATTCGACGTCGCCGCGCGCGATCGCGCCGCCGGCGAGCTGCGGCAGCACCTGTTCGCCGAAAGCGGCCCACGCCTCGTCACTGGCGAAGAACCGGCGCGTACTGCAGCCGGACAATTCACCCGGACCGTAGCCGAGGATGATCTCCAGGCCGCGATTGCAGCGCACGACGACGCGATCCCTGACGAACATCATGCCGCCCAGTTCGTTGTCGAAGAGAATCTGTTGCTCACGCAGCGCACGCTCCAGTGCCGCCGCGGTCCTGCGCCGCTCGCTGATGTCGTGGGCGATCCAGATCGAGCCTTGCTCCATGTCGTCGGCATCGAGCGCGCGGCCGCGGTAGGCGATCCAGATGCGGCTGCCGTCCTTGCGCCGGACTTCCCATTCGCCTTCGGCCACGCGGCCCGCGGAAATCAGCGGATAGATCGCCCGCCCCTGGTCCTCCCAGGACTCGTGGGAGAGGTAGTAGATCTCGGTCGACTTGCCCACGAGTTCGCCCGGCGCGTAGCCGAGCATGTCTTCCATGCCGCGATTGACGCGACAGATCGTGCGTCCCTTGACGAAGAAGATCGCCGCCGCGGCATTGTCGAAAAGCAGCTCCTGCTCGCGCAGCGTGCGGGACAGCGCGGCATCGATCTCGGCCAGTCGCAGATAGACGGCGGCATTGTCCAGCGCGATGGCGCCGTAGGCGCTGAGCGTCCGGAAGATCTGCCGCTCGCGCTCGTCGTAGGCACCGGGTCGCCGCGCCCGGACCATCATGACCCCCAGCACGCGCTCGCCGATCAGGAGCGGCACAAACAGCGCCGCGCGCGAATCGTCGTTGCCGACACCGGTCGTGGAGTCGATGCCGCCGAGGATCTCGCGGCGCTCGCGCACGCAGCGTGCCGCGTCCTCGGC
>CAMLSI010000599.1 GCA_946482585.1 uncultured Lysobacteraceae bacterium | reverse complement strand
GCCGGCGGCCTGTACCGGCACGTGCGCGGCATCGATCGCGAACGCCATTGGCTGAAGACCGCGATCGCGCGCACAGGCTGGCGCTTCGCCGCCGTCGCCGCGGTGGCGGCCGCCGCCGGCTGGCTGATCGCGCGCGCCGTTCCGGGAGCGGACTCGATCGGCGCGCTGCTGCACTGACTCGGGGCATTCCGATGACGACGCCGATCACGCCATTGCTCGAGCGCTGGCGCACCGGCGAGACGGTGCCGCCGATGCGCTGATGAACGCGGTCTATCCGCTGCTGCGCGAGCCGGCGCAACAGCGACTGCGCCGGCATGCGCACGGCGCGACGCTGCAGCCGAGCGAGCTCGCGAACGAGGCCTACGCGCGACTGCATCAGGCGCGCACGACGGACTGGCGCCATCGCGTTTTTTCCGACGCCTGGGACGATCGCGTCGTCGGCGACTGGTGGGTGGTCGAACGCATCGGCAGCGCGGCATCGGAAGCGTCTACCGTGCGCTAGACCCGGCCCGACGACGTCGTCGCACTGAACCTGCTGCGCACCGATCGCGACGACGCGGTGCTGCGCCGCCACGTCACGCTCGAACGCAAGGAGCTGACGCTCGCAAGGACCGAACCGCCGCCGGCGATTCACGGACTGCCCAGGGGACTGCGAGGGAGAATTCACCGTCTGCGGCCGCCTCGGCGGCGCGCCGTCCGGCACTTCGGTCCGCAAGCCGTGTCCAAGCGCCGCGGCCCGCGGCATCATTCGGCGCGCCGCCGACGCGCAGCGCGGCCGCTGCGCCGGATCGATCACGGCCGTCTCACCAGGATCCCGAATGACCGCTGCTCTCACGGAAGATTCCGCCGCCGCGCCGTCGCCGCGCTCGCGCTGGGCGTTTCTACGCTGGCTGATTCCGCTGGCCTTTCTCGCGCTGACCGGCTGGCTGCTCTGGCGCGAACTCGCGAGCTTCGATCTGGTACAGGTACAGCGCACGCTCGTCGCCGTGCCGACTTTGCCCGCCGCCGGCATCGCCCTGTTCGCGCTGCTCGCCGTCGCGATCACCGGACTCGTGGACCTGCGCATCGCGCGCTGGCTGCGCATCGACGTCGGCTCCGGCGAGGTGCTGCGGCTCGCGCTCGCCGCGAACGCGCTCGCGAACACGATCAGTCTTTCCGGCGCGATGGGCGCCGGCGTGCGCCTCATGGGACTCAGCGGACGCGGCGTCGACCTGCCGCGCGCGGCAACCCTGATCGGGATGCAGGCGCTCGCGCTGCCGCTGGGGCTCTCGGTGCTCGTCGCCGCGAGCCTCGCCGCCGGCGCCTGGCCGCTGACACAAGGGACTGCCACGCGCTGGCTCGCGATCGCGGTGCTCGTCGCGGCCAGCCTCTATCTGCCGATGTATTTCGTGCTGACGAGCCAGCGCCGACTCATGCGCTGGCTGCCGCCGGAGCAGGCCATGCCGAGCCTGCGCCTGCGGCTCGAGCTGAGTCTGCTGTCGCTCGCCGACTGGCTGCTCGCGGCGGCGACGCTGTACATCTGCCTGCACGTGAGCGGCGCCGCGGTCACGCCGGCGCAGCTGCTGCTCGCCTTCGCGGGCGCGTCGGTGCTCGGGCTCGTGAGCCTCGTGCCGGGCGGCCTCGGCGTCTTCGACGGCCTGCTGCTGCTCGCGCTCGGCCAGGCCGGCTACGACCAGGCCGCCGTCGTCTCCGGCCTGTTCCTGTTCCGCCTGAGCTACTACTTGCTGCCGCTGTTCGTCGGGCTGTATCTCGGCTCGGGCCTGCTCGTCGATCGCCTGCCGCAGCTCGCGCGCCTGCGCGAACGCCTCGCCGGGCATCCGCTGTACGGATTGCTGCAATTGCCCGCGAGCCTGCTCGCCGATCTCGGCATCCGCCTGCTCGCGATCTTCACCTTCGCCGCGGGCGCGCTGCTGCTCGCCTCGGCCGCGATTCCGTCCCTGCACGAACGCCTGCGCGCGGCCGGCGCCTACCTGTCGCTGTTCACGCTCGAGAGTTCGTACTGGCTCAGCGTACTCACCGGCGTGCTGTTGCTCGGCCTCGCGCGCGGCATCGACGGCCGCCTGCGCGTCGCCTACCGGCTCACGCAGTTCGTGCTCGCGCTGAGCGCGCTGCTCGCGCTGGCCAAAGGCCTGCATTTCGGCGAAGCGCTGTTCCTGCTCGGCGTCGCACTGTTGCTACGCTCGCGCAAGAGCGCATTCAGCCAGCGTGCGACACCGCTCGGCTCGTTCACGAGCGTGGGCTGGATGGCCGGCCTCGTCGCCGTCGTCGTCGTGTTCTTCGCGGTCGGCGTGGCCGCGGTGCTCGGCGACGATTCCTTCGATCTGTTCTACGTCGGCTTCGGCGAGCACTCCTCGCGACTCGCGCGCGGGCTGGTCGCGGCCGCGGTCGGCGTCGCGATCTATCTGATCTGGCAAAGCTTCGCCGTGCGGCGCCCGGTGCCGGCCCTGCCGCAGCACGCCGAGCTCATCGAAGCGCGCGAACTGTATCGCCGCCACGGCGGCGGCGAATTCGCGCACCTGAGTTTCATGGGCGACAAATCGCTGTTCTGGGCCGGCGACCGCCAGGCCGTCGTCGCCT
>CAMLSI010000598.1 GCA_946482585.1 uncultured Lysobacteraceae bacterium | reverse complement strand
TCACCGCGACGTTGGCGCGCGTGCGCCAGGACTGGGGTGCGATCGCGGGTATCGTGCACGCCGCGGGCGTGCTCGCCGACCGCCGCATCGGCGACAAGACGCTGGCGCAGTTCGACCTCGTGTTCGGCACCAAGGTCGGCGGCTTGCACGCCTTGCTCGCCGCGACTGCAGCCGATCCGCTGAAGATGCTGTGCGTGTTCTCGTCAGTGTCGGCGCGCTGCGGCAACACCGGGCAGAGCGACTACGCGATGGCCAACGAAGTGCTGGCCAAGGTCGTCGCGGCGCAGGCGCGCAGGCGCCCGGGACTGCGCGCGAAGTCGCTGGGCTGGGGCCCGTGGGAAGGCGGCATGGTCACGCCGGCGCTGAAGGCGCGCTTCGCCGAGCTCGGCGTGCCGATGATCCCGCTCGACGCCGGCGCCAGGATGTTCGCCGACGAAATGCGCGACTCGCGTACGGCCGACATCGAGCTCGTGCTCGGCGGCGAGCCGCGCGGCGAAGCACTGCTGATGGACGGTGCCCAGGCGCGCGTGCAGGGCGTGGAGCTCGTCGTCTCGCGCGCCAGCCACGCCTTTCTCGAAGGTCACGCGGTGAAAGGTACGCCGGTGGTGCCGGTCGTGCTCGTCGCCGAATGGATGGCACGTGCGGCGCGCAGCTTCCGACCGGGCCTGGCACTGGCCAGCCTGCACGAGCTCAAAGTGCTCAAGGGCATCCGGCTGGCCGGTTTTGAGAACGGCGGCGATCGCTGCCGCATCGAGGCGACGCCGCTGCCGAGCGAGCGCGGCGTACAGCTCATGATGACCGTGCGCGACGCGCGCGGCGCGCTGAACTACAGCGCACGCGCGGAATTGCTGCCGGAGCCGCCGAAAGCCAGGCGCGAGACGCCCGGGCTCGCCCTGGATACGTGGAGCGGCGAAAGCATCTATCCCGAACTGCTGTTCCATCGCATGCAGTTCGAGCTGATCGATGAAGTGCACGGGATCTCCGACGAGGGCATCGGCGCGACGGTGCGCGGCGTCGACGCCGCTGGCTGGGACAGCGAGAACTGGGCGCTCGACGTCGCGGCGCTCGACGGCGGCCTGCAGATCGCCGCGCTGCACGGCCGGCGCATGCTCGGCGGCCAGACGCTGCCGACGGCGATCGCGGAGCTGCGGCACTTCGGCGCCGAGCCGATCGCCGGCCCGATCACGGCCACTGCGTACCTGCGCAAGGTCGGCGCCAGCGACACGACGACGGACATCGTGCTGACCGACAAGAGCGGAAGGCGCTATGCCGAAATGCTCGGCGTACAGAACCACGCGCTGCCGAACGGCGCCTAGTCGCGTGCTCGAGCCCATCTTCGAACCCATTGCCATCGTCGGGCGTGCCTGCGTGCTGCCGGGCGCGTTGAGCCCGGCCGCGCTTTGGGACGCGGTCGTCAACGGACGCGACCTGATCACGCGAGTGCCCGCGGATCGCTGGCGTCTTGCGCCTGAACATACGTCGTGCGCGCCCGATGCGCCGCGGCCGGATCGCACGTGGTCGGATCGCGGCGGCTACGTGGAAGGCTTCGAGTCGGTCTGGAATCCGGACGGCTTCGCGGTCGCGGCCGCCGAGCTCGAGGGGCTGGATCCGCTGGTGCACTGGACGCTGCATTGCGCGCGCGAAGCGCTGCGCGAGACCCGTGCGGCGGGGCGCGTGGGCGCGATCTTCGGCAATCTCGGTTTCCCCACCGCGCACATGGCCGCTTTCTGCGAGCAGGTCTGGACCGGCGAGGGCGACATCGATCCGCGCAACCGCTTCATGAGCGGCGGCACCGCGGCGATGCTCGAGCGCGCGCTGGCGCTTCACGCCGGGAGTTTCTGCCTCGACGCCGCGTGCGCATCGTCGCTGTACGCGATCAAGCTCGCCTGCGACGCGCTGCACGACGGCCGCGCCGACGTGATGCTCGCCGGCGCCGTGCAGCGCGCGGACGATCTGTTCCTCCACATTGGATTTTGTGCACTCGGCGCGCTGAGCAAGTCCGGGCGCTCGCGGCCGTTTCATCGCGACGCCGATGGATTGGTGCCGGCCGAAGGTGCGGCGTTTCTGGCGCTCAAGCGCCTGGCCGACGCGCGCCGCGACGGCGACACGATCCATGGCGTGATCCGCGGTGTCGGGCTGTCGAACGATGGCCGCGGCAAAGGTTTCCTGGCGCCGAGCGAAGAGGGGCAGCGGCGCGCGATCGGCGCCGCGTATGCGATCTCGGGTATAGCGCCGGCGCAGGTTTCGCTGCTCGAGTGCCACGCGACCGGCACGCCGGTCGGTGATGCCACGGAGCTGCGCAGCAGCGCGAGCGTGTTCGCGCAAGCGCGCAACCTGCCGATAGGCTCGCTCAAATCCAACCTCGGCCACCTCATCACCGTCGCGGGCGCGGCAGGCCTGATCAAGGTGCTCGAAGCGATGCGCAACCGCGTGCGTCCGCCGACCTTGCATGGAGGCGACCCCAATCCGGCCTTGCAGCAGACGCCGTTCCGCGTGTTGCGCGAAGCCGAGTCGTGGCCGAGTGACGGCCCGCGAATCGCGGCGATCTCCGCCTTCGGCTTCGGCGGCAACAACGCACATCTGATCGTTTCGGAAGACGAC
>CAMLSI010000597.1 GCA_946482585.1 uncultured Lysobacteraceae bacterium | reverse complement strand
TGCAGATGTTGGACGTGGCCTTCTCGCGGCGGATGTGCTGCTCGCGGGTCTGCAGGGTGAGCCGGTAGGCCGGCTTGCCCTCGGCATCGATGGAGACGCCGATCAGGCGGCCGGGCATTGATCGCTTGAAGGCGTCGCGGCAGGCCATGAAGGCGGCATGCGGACCGCCGAAGCCGAAGGGCACGCCGAAACGCTGCGAGTTGCCGACCACGATGTCGGCGCCCCATTCACCCGGCGCGGCGATCAGCGTCAGCGCCAGCAGGTCGGTGGCGACGGCGACCAGGCCGCCGCGCGCGTGCACGGCCTCGGCCAGCGCGCGATAGTCGTTGATGCGGCCGAAGGTGTCCGGGTACTGCAGCATCACGCCGAACGCGTCGATGCCGGCCAGGGCGGCGTCCTCGGCCACCACGACCTCGATGCCCAGCGGTTCGGCGCGGGTGCGGATCAGCTCCAGCGACTGCGGGTGCAGGCCGGCCGACACGGCGAACACGTTCGACTTCGACTTGCAGGAGCGCTTGGCCAGGGTCATGGCCTCGGCGCAGGCGGTGGCTTCGTCCAGCAGGGAGGCGTTCGCGATCTCCATGCCGGTCAGGTCGGCGCACATGGTCTGGAAGTTGATCAGCGCTTCCATGCGGCCCTGGGAGATCTCGGCCTGGTAGGGCGTGTAGGCGGTGTACCAGGCGGGGTTCTCGAGGATGTTGCGCAGGATGACGTTCGGCGTGTGCGTGCCGTAGTAGCCCTGGCCGATGAAGCTGCGGAAGACCTGGTTGCGATCGGCGATCGCGCGGATCTTGGCGATGGCTTCCACTTCGCTGATCGCGGCCGGCAGCGCGAGCGGTGCTACGGACTTGATCGATCCCGGCACGATCGCGTCGGTCAGCGCATCGAGCGAGGCGTGGCCGACGACGCCGAGCATGCGGGCGATTTCCGCTTCGTTCGGGCCGATGTGGCGTTCGACGAACGCATCGTGGTGCTCGAGCTGGCGCAGGGAAGAACGGGGGTTCTGGCTCATGGGTAGGGACGTCCGAAAGCAACGTGCAGGCCGCACGTCTGGGCGCCCCTCTGTCCTTTTGCCTGAGAGTTTCGAAGCCTGCGCTTCTTGCCCCTTCGGCGCCGGTCTCGACCCGGTCTCTCCAGAGTGTTCGCGCGCGGTGGTATGGGAGCCTGAGCGATTACGGGCGTTGCGCCTTCGGCAGCGGGGTCAGCCGCTTCTCCCACCGGGTGCGTAAGTCGCCGAGTATAGCCGCGGCCGTCGGTTCCAGGCGACTGGGCCTCCCCCCGGGCAGCCCGCGCCGCCGCTCTCCGGCCGGGCGCGCGACGCGGGTCCGCAACCGCCGCGACCGCCATCACCTCAGACTCATATCTTTTTCCGCACAACTGGCTAAAAATCCACATCGAAGCCGCGAGCCGGCGCCGGAAGACGAAGGGGGCTCCATGCCGCTGTCGGAGCAGTTCCGCCTGCAAAGCGCGCTCGACGTCCTAAACGAGCCGGTCGTGCTCCTCAGCGGCAACGCCATCGCTCACGCGAACTCCGCCGCGCTGCGCCTCGCCGAAACGCTCGCCGGCGCCCAGGGCAATCCGGAAAACTGCCTGCGCGAACTGGTCGAACGCTGCCGCTCCGACGAGAATTCGCGCTCGGTCATCGTGCCGCTGGCCGTCGCGGACGGCGAAGCGGACGCACTCGCCATACTGCTCGACTACGAGCCCGTCGCCGGCCTGGCCGACGGCGCCGACCGTGGCGAGCTCGAGCTTGCGCTCGCGCGCCTCAACACGGTGCAGGAGCAACTGGTGCAGTCGGAGAAAATGGCCTCGCTGGGTCAGCTCGCGGCGGGCATCGCGCACGAGATCAACAATCCCATCGGCTATGTCCACTCCAACCTCGGCACTCTGCAGGAATACCTCAACAACCTGTTCGGCCTGATCGAGTGCTACGACGCGGCGATCGCGCAGAACGGGCCGATGACGCCGGAGCGGCGCGCCGAAGTCGCCGAACGCAAGCGGTCGATCGATTTCTCGTTTCTCGTGCAGGACCTGCCGCCGCTGCTGGCCGAGTCGCGCGAAGGCATCGACCGCGTACGCCGCATCGTGCAGGACCTGCGCGATTTCTCGCGCGTGGACCGGCTCGAATCGTGGTCGCTGTTCGACCTGCACCGCGGCCTCGACAGCACGCTCGGCATCGTCTGGAACGAGATCAAGTACAAGGCCGACGTGCACAAGGAATACGGCAATCTGCCGCTGGTCGAGTGCCTGCCGTCGCAGATCAATCAGGTCTTCGTCAACATTCTCGTGAACGCCGCGCAGGCGATCGAACAGCGCGGCGAGATCACCGTGCGTACCGGCACCGAACCGGGCAAGGTCTGGATCGAGATCGCCGATACCGGCAGCGGCATTCCGCCGGAGACGATGAAGAAGATCTTCGATCCGTTCTTCACGACCAAGCCGGTCGGAAAGGGCACGGGCCTGGGCCTGTCGATTTCCTACGGCATCGTGCGCAAGCACAAAGGCGACATCGCGGTCGAAAGCCAGCCCGGCCGCGGCACGACGTTCCGCATCACATTGCCGCAACGACAAACCTGATCCCGCCGCGAGGAGACTCTGCATGTACCGCGTAC
>CAMLSI010000596.1 GCA_946482585.1 uncultured Lysobacteraceae bacterium | reverse complement strand
CTCCGTCAGCGGCGCGCGTTCGCGTCGCGCGGCAGGCGGTCCAGCACGCTCGCGAGATCCTCGGCCAGCGGCGCCGAGAACGCGTAGCTGCGCCCGCCGAGTTCGAAGCCGAAATGCTTGGCGTGCAGGAACAGCCGGCGCAGGCCGAACGGCCGCAGCGCCTTGTTGAAATCGGCGTCGCCGTATTTGTCGTCACCGGCGATCGGATGACCGAGGTGCTGGCTGTGTACGCGGATCTGATGCGTGCGGCCGGTCTCCAGCGTGGCCTCGACGAAGCTCGCGACCGCATAGCGGTCTATCGTCTTGAAATGCGTCAGCGACGGCTTGCCCGCATCATCGACGCGGACCATGCGCTCGCCGCCCTGGAGGATGGATTTGCGCAGCGGCGCGTTGACGCTGATCGAGGAACGCGGCAGGTGGCCCTGGAGCAGGCAGAGGTACTGCTTGGTCGTGCGGTTCTCGCGGATGAGTTCCTGCAGACCGGTCAGTGCCGCGCGCCGCCGCGCCAGCACGAGCACGCCGCTGGTGTCGCGATCGAGCCGGTGCACCAGTTCTATCGTGTCCTTGGGACGCAGCGCCCTCAGCAGTTCGATCGCGCCGTGACTGACGCCGGAGCCGCCGTGGGCGGCGATCCCGGCCGGTTTGGACAGCACGAGGAAATCGCGGTCCTCGTAGATGATGGCCTCGCCGATCCGGTCGGTCAGCCCGCGGGACGGCGGCGCCACCACGCCCGGCTCGGCCACGCGCACGGGCGGAATACGCACTTCGTCGCCGCCGGCGAGGCGGCTGTCGGGCTTGGCGCGCTTGCCGTTCACGCGCACCTGCCCGGTGCGCAAGATTCGATAGATCAGGCTCTTGGGCACACCCTTGAGCTGTCCGACGAGGAAATTGTCGATGCGTTGCCCGTCGCGGTCGTCCGCGACGCGGACCAGTCTCACGCCTGCACCCGCGTCTGGGGAGTTGCCCGAAGTTCGCGTCACGATTGAAAAAATCTGCTGTCAGCTGGTAGACTCGGGCTGCACTTCGCGTCAAAGAACGAGGTATTCGACCATCGTTCGGCGATGCACCTACCCGTTGACTGTACTGCCGGCCCCGGCGGATTCCTGACCGGAACCATCGCGGCGACCGGCGGCATCGTAACGGATCGGGTCGGAGATTGCCCGCAGCGCAACAAGCGCCGCGGAGGGTTTCCGGTCGTGCAAAGGGCAATACTTTTCGTGCCGACGCGATGAAAGTCGCGGCGGACCAGAACAACACCGCGCTCCCGGCGATGACCGTGAGATGCGCAACCAGGACGGCGCCGGACCGGCGCACTGCGCCACCGTCGTCCGCCGACCGGCAATCAACCGGTCTTTCCGTACGCAGCTCACGCTGCGTAACGCAGGATTCTTCCTGCGAGGTATGCGCCTCCGCGTTCCAAGGCGGTAGAGCGCATTACGGAATCGAAGACAATGAAACGCATGTTGATCAACGCGACTCAGCGTGAAGAGTTGCGTGTGGCCATCGTGGACGGCCAGAACCTGTTCGATCTCGATATCGAGATCCCGTCCAAGGAACAGAAAAAGGCCAATATCTACAAAGGCCGCATCACCCGGGTCGAACCCTCGCTCGAAGCCTGCTTCGTCGAATACGGCGGCGAACGCCACGGCTTCCTCCCGCTCAAGGAAATCTCCCGCGACTACTTCACGCCGGGCGTCGACCACAACCGCGCCGGCATCCGCGAGCTGATCAAGGAAGGCCAGGAAATCGTCGTCCAGGTCGAGAAGGAAGAGCGCGGCAACAAGGGCGCCGCCCTGACCACGTTCATCTCGCTGGCCGGCCGCTACATGGTGCTGATGCCGAACAACCCGCGTGCGGGCGGCGTCTCGCGCCGCATCGAGGGCGAGGATCGCGCCAATCTCAAAGAACTCATGGATCAGCTCAACTGTCCCGACGACATGGGGCTGATCATCCGTACGGCCGGCATGGGCCGCGACGCGGAAGAGCTGCAATGGGACCTCGACTACCTGCTGCAGCTCTGGAAAGCGATCTCGGAAGCCGCGACGTCGCGCCCGAGTCCGTTCCTGATCTACCAGGAATCCAAGCTGATCATCCGCGCCTTGCGCGACTACCTGCGCAACGACGTCGGCGAGATCCTCATCGACAACGAAGAGCTGTATCACGACGCGCGCGACTTCGTGCAGCAGGTCATGCCGACCAATCTGCGCAAGCTCAAGCTCTATCGCGACACCACGCCGCTGTTCTCGCGCTTCCAGATCGAAACGCAGATCGAGAACGCGTTCGAGCGCACCGTGCGCCTGCCGTCGGGCGGCTCGATCGTCATCGACCAGACCGAAGCGCTGACCGCGATCGACATCAACTCGGCGAAGGCGACCAAGGGCGGCGACATCGAGGAAACCGCATTCAACACGAACCGCGAAGCCGCGATCGAGATCGCGCGCCAGCTGCGCATCCGTGACGCGGGCGGCCTCATCGTCATCGACTTCATCGACATGGACAGCCCGCGCCACCAGCGCGAAGTCGAAGAAACGCTGAAGGATGCGCTGAAGCTCGACCGCGCGCGCGTGCAGCTCGGCCGCATCTCGCGCTTCGGCCTGCTCGAGATGTCGCGCC
>CAMLSI010000595.1 GCA_946482585.1 uncultured Lysobacteraceae bacterium | reverse complement strand
CTTGCCCGACGCGATACTCCCTCCCGCGCTGCGCGAAGCCAAGGCGCGCGGCGAGCGCTACGCAATGGAAGCGCATGCGCTGCACATCTGGCCGCGCGGCAGCTACATGTGCATCGCGCTGCCGAATGCCGAGGGCAGCTTCACGGTGACGCTGTTCCTGCCGAGCACGCCGATCGGCGACGGCCCGGCGTTCTCGAACTTGACCACGAGCGAGGCCGTCGATGCGTTCTTCCGCCGCGACTTCGCCGATGCGGTGCCGCTGATGCCGGACTACCTCGCCGATTTCTCGCGCAACCCGACCGGCCTGCTCGCGACCCTGTACCTCGACCGCTGGCACGTCGACGGCCGCGCGCTGCTGCTCGGCGATGCCGCGCACGCGATCGTGCCGTTCCACGGCCAGGGCATGAACTGCGGCTTCGAGGACGCGGTGGAACTCGCCGACCTGCTGTCGGCCGAGCGCGACGCCGCGGCGGTGTTCGCCGAGTTCCAGCGCCGGCGCAAACCCAACAGCGATGCGATCGCGGCGATGGCGCTCGACAACTACGTCGAGATGCGCGACCGCGTCGACGATCCCGACTACCTGCTCATGCGCGAGCTCGAACGCGTGCTCGCGGCGCGGCATCCGCAACGCTACCTGCCGCGCTATTCGATGGTGACCTTCACGCGGCTGCCCTACGCGGTCGCGCGCGCGCGCGGCGAGCAGCAGGCGCAGCTGCTGCGCGAATTCGTGCGCGGCAAGAGCTCGCTGGCCGAGGTCGATCTCGCCGCCGCCGACGCGGCGGTCGAGGCGCGGCTGACACCGTTGCCGGCCGGCGATTGAATGGACGCGGCCGGGCTGCTCGCGCTCTATCGTGCATGTCACTACGACGTGCGCCTGCCCGGCGGCCGGACCCGCGCGACCCTGCGCGTCGACGAGCCCGTCCCGCAAGTCCTGAACGACTGGCTCGCGGAGGCGCCGTTCGGCGCCTTCATCACGGCGTACAACCCGCGCTCGATCGCGCAGCCCGCATCCGGGAACCGTGCCGCGCAGCAGGCGCTGCTCGATACGCTTCGCGCGAGCGGTGCGCGCGTCCTGCCCGGCGCCGGACGGATCCCGGGACAGTCCTGGCGCGAACCGTCGCTGTTCGTCGCGGGGCCGGCCCTGATCGAGATCGACGCGCTCGCGTGCCGTCATTCGCAGAATGCGATCGTGCTGGCGCACGGAAACGGCCTCGCCCGGCTGCGAAGCTATCCGGGTTTCTGAATCGCCGGATCCGCGACGCCGCGCACGCCGTCGCATTGACGCGCGCACCATCCGCCTCGCACAGTTGCGCCGACTTCCCCGGACCGCCCTCATGCACGACGACGTGACCGCCCTGCTCGCCGCCTCCCGTCGCGGCGAAAGTGCCGCTCAGGACCGCCTGTTCACGCTGCTCTACGACGAACTGCGCCAGTGCGCGCGCTATCAGCTGCGCGGCAACGCGGGACTGACCCTGTCGACGACGGCGCTCGTCAACGAAACCTATCTCAAGCTCGCTGCGGCCAGTCAGCTCAACACGAGCAGCCGGCAGCATTTCATGGCGCTCGCCGCACGCGCGATGCGCCAGGTCATGGTCGATCACGCGCGGCGCATACAGGCCGACAAGCGCGGCGGCGGCGCCGTCATGGTGACGCTCGACGAACGCCTGCCCGAAGATCCCAGCGACGCGATCGAAGTGCTCGCGCTCGATCAGGCGCTGACCACGCTGGAGCAGATCGACGAGCGCGCCGCGCGCGTCGTGCAGCTGCATTTTTTCGGCGGACTCGCATTCCCCGAGGTGGCCGAACTCGAGGGCCTGACCGTGCGCACGGTCATGCGCGACTGGCAGGCCGCGCGCGCGCTGCTGGCCGCGGAAATGAATGCCGGCACGCCGCCCGCATGAGCGGCGACGAGACCCTCGCGCGCAAGCGTCGCGCGTTCGCGCTGCTGCGCGACGCGCTGGAACTCGACCCCGAACGACGCACCGCCTTCGTCGCGGAAAAGGCGGCGGACGATCCCGCGCTGGCCGCACTGCTGAAGCAACTGCTCGCAGCGGAAGCCGCGCCGCACCTGCTCGACGCCGGTGCCGGCGGCGTGGCCGAACGGCTCAGCGGCGACGCCGACGACGAACTCGCGCCCGGCACGATCGTCGGCGGCTGGACCATACAGCGCCGCATCGGCCGCGGCGGCATGGGCGCAGTGTTCCTGGCCGCGCGCGACGGCGACGGCTACGTGCAGCAGGGCGCGCTCAAGTGGATCAAGCGCGGCATGGATTCGGGCGAGATCCTGGCGCGCTTTCGCCGCGAACGGCGCATCCTCGCGCAGCTGCAGCACCCGCAGATCGCGCGGCTGCTCGACGGCGGCGTCGGCGAATCGGGCCAGCCCTGGTTCGTCATGGAGTACGTCGCCGGCGTGCCGCTGAACGAATGGGCCGAGACCAGGCGCGCCGTCCTGAGCCAGCGGCTCGACCTGTTCGTACAGCTCGCCGAAGCCGTCGCCTACGCACACGGCCAGCTCGTCGTGCACCGCGACCTCAAGCCCGGCAACGTACTCGTCGACGCCGACGACCGGCCGCACCTGCTCGACTTCGGTGTCGCCAAGGTAGTCGAGGAAGACGAC
>CAMLSI010000594.1 GCA_946482585.1 uncultured Lysobacteraceae bacterium | reverse complement strand
ATCTCGCGCTGTCGCGCCACGAACTCAAGACCTTCGAGAAGAATCTCGAGTTCGCCTGATGCGATCGCCGCAGGCCGCCGCGACGCGGCGGCCTGCGGCAGGCATTCCGCCATCGCAACGATCCGGGGTTCTGCGGATCAGCTGCGCTGTTCCAGCGTCACTGAGGCCGCATGCACGACGGCGGCGATGCGGACCGCGCTCTGCACGGCCTGCGTCGTCAGCTCATGCTTGCGCAGGGTCTTCTCGTGCGAATCCATGCACATGCCGCAGCCGTTGATGGCCGACACGGCGAGCGAGCAGAGCTCGAAATCGACTTTGTCGCAGCCCGGATTGGCCATCGCGTTCATGCGCAGACCGGCACGCAAGCTCGCGTATTCGGTGTCGCCGACGAGATGGGTGAAGCGGTAGTACACGTTGTTCATCGCCATGATCGCCGCGGCGGTGCGCGCGCCGTTGAGTTCGGCCTCGCTCGCGTGCTCCGCGCCTTCGGCCGCGAGGGCGCGGACCAGCGGCTCGTGCCGCGAAGCGATCGCCGAGGCGAGCGCGATCAGCGCGATCTGCTTGCGGCTCAGGCCCGGGGCGCCGCCTTCGCTCAGCACGGAATCGAGATTGAGGCGCAGGTCCTTGGCGTAATCGGGAATCTGGGATTTCAGTTCGGCAACACTCATGAAGCGCTCCTCTGCTGCGCGACCGCGAGCGCGGATCGGCGCTTGTTATCCAATGGTAAAAATGGACTATCGACATGGACGGTCGCGCGTGTTCGCGTCGTGGCCGTCGTCCTGTCGTGTCGTCCGGCAAGCGCGCGTTCGCGCGCCGCCGGGCGACTCTTCGAACCGCCCGCAGCCGGCGGGCGGCGCAGCCACCGTATCAGGCGACCTTGATGACGTCCTCGCCCTGGTGCCAGTTGCACGGGCAGAGTTCGTCGGTCTGCAGCGCGTCGAGCACGCGCAGCACTTCTTCCGGATTGCGGCCGACCGACAGGTCGGTCACGTAGACGAAGCGGATGATGCCCTGCGGATCGACGATGAACGTCGCGCGCTGCGCCACGCCGGCTTCCTTGTCGAGGATACCCAGCGCCGAGGTCAGCTCGCGCTTCACGTCGGCCAGCATCGGGAACGGCAGGCCGTTGAGATCCTTGTGATGCGTGCGCCAGGCGTGATGCACGAACTCCGAGTCGGTCGAACCGGTCAGCACCTGCGCGTCACGGTCGAGGAAGGCCTGGTTGAGCTTGGCGAAACCCGTGATCTCGGTCGGGCAGACGAAGGTGAAATCCTTCGGATAGAAGAAAACGACCAGCCACTTGCCCTTGTAGGTGTCGTTGTTGATGTCGACGAAGGCGTTCTTGAGATCGGTGGAAACGGTGGCCTTGACGTTGAACTGCGGGAACTTCTCACCAACGCTGAGCATGGTTCACTCCTTGGGGTTGAATGCGAATCCCTTCGACCGAAGGGACTGAAACGGTACGGCGCGCAGATTACGCACCGCATTCTCATCTATCCAATCAATTGATAACATCGTGACGATAGATTCCGGCTATGAGATCGCCATGAACCTGCGAGACCTGCGTTATCTGGTCGCTCTGGCCGAACACAAGCACTTCGGCCGCGCCGCCGACGCGAGCTTCGTCAGCCAGCCCACGCTGTCGACCCAGATCAAGAAGCTCGAGGACGAGCTCGACGTGGCGCTGGTCGAACGAACCCCGCGCAAGATACTGCTGACCGAGGTCGGGCGCGAGATCGCGACACGCGCGCGGCACGTGCTCGACGAAGTCGAGCAGATCCGCGCGATCGCGCGACGCACCAAGGACCCCGAGTCCGGCAGCCTGCGCCTCGGCATCTTCCCGACGCTGGGGCCTTACCTGCTGCCGCACGTGGTGCCGGGACTGCGCACGCGCTTTCCGCGGCTGGAACTGCTGCTGACCGAGGAAAAGACCGAAACCCTGCTCGCGCGCCTGCGCGAGGGCCGCCTCGACGCAGCCCTGCTCGCGCTGCCGCTGCACGACGACCAGCTGCATGCCGAAGTGCTGTTCGACGAGCCGTTCCTGCTCGCCGTGCCGTCGCATCACCGGCTCGCCAAGCGCAAGTCGCTCGAAGTCGACGATCTGGAGAGCGAGAGCCTGCTGCTGCTCGAAGACGGCCATTGCCTGCGCGACCAGGCGCTCGACGTCTGCCAGCTCGCGGGCGCTAGCGAACGCGACGGCTTCCGCGCGACCAGTCTCGAAACACTGCGTCAGATGGTGGCCGCGAATGTCGGCATCACCCTGCTGCCCGCGCTCGCGGTACGCGCGCCGGTGGTCCAGTCCGATGCGATCCGCCTGCTGCCGTTCCGCAGCCGGCCGCCGAACCGGCGCATCGCGCTGGTCTGGCGCAAATCGACGGCGATGAAGGACTTCCTCGCCTCGCTCGCGAAAGAGCTCAGGACGTTGACGCACGGGCTGGTCTGAATCCGGCGCGACGCAGGGGCGACAGGCCGGTCGTCACCGTTTCGCACACAAATGAATACGGCCGCTCGCGCGGCCGTATCCGGTGAAACGCCGTTGCGTCGCTGCCGCCTGACGGCAGCAGCGACGGCAAGGGTTACGGCGTGCAGCCCTGCACGCTGACGTCGTCGATGGCCCAGCCCGGATTGG
>CAMLSI010000593.1 GCA_946482585.1 uncultured Lysobacteraceae bacterium | reverse complement strand
GATGCGTCGAGCCGGATCATCTATCGCAAGTGTTGCCGGGCAACTCGATCTCGGCATCGTGAACCCGCTTCGCTTTCCGCGTCGGCACATCGGGCGCACTCAGCGCAGCGCCGTACGCCAGAGGGAAGCGGCGGCAGTCGACGTTGTCCCGCTCCGGCCGAAGCCCGGCTTCTCGTGCAGGGCGGCAACCCGGCGCGCCTCGACTTCCGGAGATACGGCGCAATGCGCTTCGGTCAATGCGCCCTATGCGGCGTCGCCTCGACCAGACCGGTGGTGTTCACCCGAGAGCCGCTCGAGCCAGCCCGGCTCCGTTGCCGCGGCGTCAACGGTTACCGGCTGGCCGGGACGGTATCAGCATCAGCAGCGTGATGACCGTCGGAAAAATGAAGCCCTTCAGATACGAGAGCGGATGACGCCCTTGCGTAAAGGCGACAGGGATATCGCCGAAATGCGCCCAGTAGTGGGTCGCCACCAGTGCGCCGATGCCCGCCCACATCACCCATAGCGCGCGGCGGAAACCGCACACCACGAGCGTGAGGCCGGTGATGATGACGAGACGAAGCATCGACTGGAGGTATTCGTAGGACTTCGGCGTGCCGTTCGCCGTCCTGTCGTAGAGGCCCTCATGATTGCCGGCGCCGAGATAGAGGTCGTAGAGGACCGAGCAGTGATAGACGATCAGCAGGCCGGCGAGAACGCCGATGATCGTGCGGCGAAGCAGCAGGAAGCGGTTTGCCGTGAGCGCTGACAGAATTGTCATAGGTACGGGAACTCCCTTTCTGGACCAGTGTGGTAACGAAGCCGCGGTCGCGCATGTACCGGTTGGCATAGAGATCGGACACGAGCCCGTCGCCGTTGCCCGTCACAGCGACGACACGGACACGAATCGACGACGACATCGGCCATCCGGCGCGTCAACTACCGCCGGTCGGATCGATGCGCCGGGCTGCGGCTGCCTGCCGGTCCGCTGATCACGGTCAACGCGCCATTCGTCGTGGGAAATGTGACGGAGTGCAAGAGTGGCCGCCCGCGCCGCCGACCGCGTCTCTACCGTCGCCGTCAGTCCGGGGAGGAACCCTCATGCGTCGACACCGTCGTCTCGTGTGCCGTATCGGCGCCATCGCGCTCGTCATCGGAAGCCACGCCGTGTTCGCGCAGGATTCGCCGAGCCGCTGGCCCGACACGATGTTTCACCACGGATTCGAGGCACTGGACGCGGGTCCGCGCAGCGATGCCGACGCGGCGCGCTTTCTGGCCCAGACCACGTTCGGACCGACCGCGGCGGACATCCAGCATCTGCGCGCCATCGGCTATCGCGCGTGGTTCGACGAACAGCTGGCCGAGCCGATGACGAGCGAAGTCGACTACCTGAACTGGGTCGCGTCGATTCCGGAACCGGTGTACCAGAACGCCCGCGTGGAGGCGTGGTGGCTGGGTGCACTGGGCGGTCCCGACCCCGCGATGCCGACCCGCATCCATCGCGACCAGCTGCGCCAGCGCGTTGCCTTCGCGTTGAGCGAGATCTTCGTCATTTCCAAGGTCAACGGAGCCGTGAGCGGCCAGGCGCGTTCCGCCGCGCACTACTACGATCGGCTGGCCACGCACGCGTTCGGCAATTTTCGAACCCTGCTCGAAGACGTGACGCTGCATCCGGCGATGGGGCATTACCTCTCGATGTTCAAGAACCGCAAGCCCGATCTCGCGGCGAACATCCGGCCCGACGAAAACTACGCGCGCGAAATCCTGCAGCTGTTCTCCATCGGCCTGGTCGAACTCAACGCCGACGGCACGCTGCGGCTGCTCGCCGGACAACCTATTCCCACCTACGACCAGACCACGGTGCGCGGCTTCGCGCATGTATTCACCGGATGGAACTGGAAGAACTGTTACCAGGGCAACGACTGGGACTGGCAATACTGCGAACCGGGACCCAACGGCAGCTATTGGCTGGAACCGCTGGAGCCGGTCGAAAGCATGCACGACACGCAAGGACCCGAGGTCGACGGCAACGGCCAGCGCTACAAGCAGCTACTGAACTATCCCGGTGTCGCACTTGCGGGTGGCCGCCTGCCCGCCGGCGGAAACGCGCGGTCGAACCTGGCAGCCGCGCTCGACAACATCTTCCGGCACCCCAACGTCGGTCCGTTCATGGCCCGTGCGTTGATCCAGCGCCTGGTCACGAGCAATCCGTCGCCGGCCTATGTCGCACGCGTATCGGCCGTATTCGACGACAACGGCAGCGGCGTGCGCGGAGACCTCGCCGCGGTCGTGCGCGCGGTCGTGTTCGATGTCGAAGCCCGCATGGGTCCGTACTCGCGCGCCGAGACCTTCGGCAAGGTGCGCGAGCCGCTGCTGCGCCTGGCGCACCTGCGCCGCGCGATGGCGGCGCGGTCGCCGATCGGACGCTTCCAGGACTGGAATCCGGAATTCGACTATGGCCAGGCGCCGCTCGCCTCGCCATCGGTGTTCAACTTCTTCAAACCCGACTACAGCCCGCCGGGCGAACTTTCCGCGCGCGAACTGCTGGCACCCGAGTTGCAGATCCATACGGAAAGCCAGATCACGGCGCAGACCAATGCGCTGGGCAACCAGATCTTCTGGGGTTATCTGGGCCAGACCTATGCGGAGCCCAACAGCATACTG
>CAMLSI010000592.1 GCA_946482585.1 uncultured Lysobacteraceae bacterium | reverse complement strand
GGCCGCGCGCGTAGTCGACGAGCACTTGCCGCATCGCGCGCCCGGCCAGCGCGAAGAAATGGCGGCGGTCGGCGATTCCTGGCAGGCTGCCGGCGCGCAGCTTTACGTACACTTCGTTGACAAGTGCAGTTGTTGACAATGTTTCGCCACTGCCGGACAGGCGCCGCTCGTGTCGCGCGATGCGGCGCAGGTCGGCCTGGCCCACGGCGAACAGTTCCGCCAGCGCGCCCGTGCGCTCGCTGAGCAGGCGTCGCAGCAACTCGGCGATCCGCGCCGTCGATTCGGCGTCATCGGGAACGTCGCGCGTATCGAACATGGTGCCTCGGCACGACAAGGACCGTCGCAGTACAGCACAGCCCCGCCCGCAGCGAAAAGTGCCCGTGCACGGATTGACGCGGTTTCCTCGTATTGGAAACGGCACGGGCTCGCGCCCTTCCTGAAGGCGGATTTCCATGAATCGCGATCGCAGATCTTTCCATACGGCACGTTGGCTGGCATCGCTGCTGCTCGCCGCCCCCGCGGCCCAGGCCGCGACGCTGACCTGGCCGAATCTGTTCGGTGTCGGCGCCTGCACCGGCACCCTGCAAGCCTGCATCGACAGCGCGGCCGCCGGCGATACGGTGCAGATCGGTGCCGATGACGTGCTGTTCCCGGATGCCTATACCGCCGTCGACGAATTCATCACGATCGGCAAGTCGCTGACCCTGCGTGCCGCCTCCGGTATCGATGCGGTGTTTGCGCCCACGCGCGGCATCGCAGTCCTGTCGCCGGCCAGCGGCCCGGTCAATGTGCGTATCGAAGACCTCGTCTTCCGGCGCGGCAGCATTTTCGTCGGACACGAATCGACCGGCGCGTCGACATACACGCTCAGCCGGTTGCGCATGGTCGAGGTCGACAACACGACCACCGACTGCATGATCCGACTGACCGGCTCCGGCGCCGGCACGCCGAACTTCGTGGTCGGCGACAGCACGATTCTGGCCAGCCAGCCGGCCGGCGTGCCGCGCGGCGCCGTCTGCGCCGACCGTTTCATCGGCAGCTGGCAAGTGGACATGTTCCGCAATCGCATCCGCGGCGAGAACGGCGTGTTCGGCAGCGGCATCAGCATCGGCGGCAGCGCAGGCGGCTTCGTGACACTGGGCGCCAACCGGATCAGCGGCAGCCGCTTCGCGCGCGGGATCAAGGTATCGCAGAACGCCGGCAGCCCGGCCAACCGCGTGACCTTGCAGAACAATGTCGTGCAAGGCCAGGACACTCTCGGCAGCGCCGAGTACGCGATCGGCGTGAACCTCACGAACACCGATGTTCATGTCGTCAACAACACGGTGATCAATGGGGTGGCGGGGCTGGCCATCAACGCCCCGACGACCAGCGGCAACAGCGGGCGCGTCGCGAACAATCTGATCGCGTTCAACGCGGGCGTCGGGTTGTTCATCGACAGTCGCGTGGCCGCCGTCGTGCCGAATCGCTACAACCTCGTCCACGGCAACGGCACCGATGCGTATACGCCGGGCGCCGGCACGGTCACCCTGTCGCCGGCGCTGGTCAGCGCGCGCAATCCGCGGCTGAGCGACGCGTCGCCCGCGCTGAACGCCGGCAACAATGCGGATGCGCCGACCTTCCTGCTGGGCCCGACTTTCGATGCCGACGGCGAACTGCGCATCGTGGGCCCTGCGGTCGACATCGGTGCATTCGAGGCGAACTCCGACTTCGCCGTGCGACAGGAGGCGACCGCTGCGAATACGCTGTTCAACGAAACGCAGATCGACGCGCTCGCGAACCGGCTCGGACCGGTCGAGAACCTGCTCGTCACGCCGCTGCGCGGCAATGCTCCCGCCGCCGAAGCCGGCGCGACGCTCGGCGTCTACCGGGTGTCCAACCCGCCGGCGCTCTACGCCGTTTTTCGCGAAGACCAGCAGGCCATTTCGACCGGACGACGCTACGCCGTGCTCGCGCCGCTGGACGGGCGACGCAACACGGTACATACCTCTACCCTGGGCAATATCGCCAACGCGTATACGCAGCTCGACGACCCGGAACTCAACAATCACCCGGAGGCGCTGCTGTTCGCGGTGCACAACTGGAATCCCGGCGGTGCCGGCGGCACGTATCACGACCATCGCATCGGCGTCTCGTATCTGGCGGGACGCTGGTACATCGGCAACCAGGATTCGGTCGACATGGTCAGCGGCGTGTCATTCAATTTCAGCGTCGCGCCGCCGGGCTCGCCGAACGCCTTCTCGCGCCCCGTCGGAAGCAGTCCGCGCAGCGAGCTGCGCCTGGCGCATCCTCTGCTCGACGACAATGACTGCGCCGCGCCGCAACTGACCCGCACCGGCACGCCATCCAGCGATACCGGCTTCAGCCTGGCGTACGTGCGCGGCGTGTACGGCGCGCCGGGTCGCTGGGTCGTCGTCGCCGAGGGCACGGGAGCGCCAGCCTTCGCGGCGAATACCGGCTTCAACGTGATGCTGCACGGCGCGCAGGCGAACGAATGCCGCGACGACCGCCTCTTCGCAGACGGACTGGAGCCGTAGGGAACGCGCCCGGCGCGCGGATCGGCGCGCCGGGCGCACCGCCCGGCGCAGACCGCCTGCGGGCAGCCCGCGCGCGCCGGTAGCGCCTCGCGAGGCCGCGTAGACTCGACGGCGG
>CAMLSI010000591.1 GCA_946482585.1 uncultured Lysobacteraceae bacterium | reverse complement strand
CGTTTCTCGACGCGTTCATGGCCGGACGCCGCTGAACCGGCCGGAGCGCGCCGCCGCCTGACCGGTTGTTCGCACGCCGTCGCCGCCCCGGCGCGAATCGCACAATGATCATTGTGCACATTACTACGCTCGGTTTTTTTCCGTTCGGTTTTCAGGCCTGGTCGCGTTCACTCCACAGACGCAGCTGATCGCCGTCAAACCCCTGCTCGAGCCCGACTCACGCTGGCCACGCCGCCGGTGCGGACGTTCGCGGCTCCGGGCAGCGCCTCGCGCCATCCCGCCTTTTTCAGGGCGGATCCACTCTGGAGGAAAATTGCATGTTTCGCTTCGTATTTCGCCCGGCCGCCGTGGCCGCCGCGCTGCTGCTGTCGCCGGTGCTGGCACAGGCCAGGGTGTTGGCGATCGGCATGGCCAAGTCGGACAACCACGTCTATGCCTGGCACGACGACCGAATGGTCACAGCCGGATCGCTCGCCGACTTCGAGTTGTATCGCAAGGCCGACGCCTATAGCCTCCCGCCCGGCCTGCAGCCCTCGAACATCGTCGGCATCGCGATCGACACCAGCGACCGCGTGTACGCGTGGTACGGCAACGGCACGTACTCGATCGGCCATTCCAAGGATCTCGACGCCTATCAATCGGTGCAGAACTTCAGCCTGCCCGCCGGCCGCACGCCCGCGGACATCGTCGGCATGGCGTTCAACAGCACGGGCAACGTCTACACCTGGTACGACGACGCGAGCGTGAGCATCGGCCAGCCGCAGGCGCTCGGCACGATTCAATCGCCGCTCGGCGTGACCCTGCCGCCGGATCAGACCATCCAGGACATCGTCGAGATCGACATCAGCGCTGCCGATCGCGTCGTGACCTGGTTCCGTGACGGCCGCTTCACCATCGGCAAATCGCGCGACCTCGACGCCTATCAGGCAGCGACCGGTTTTCGCGCGAGCCGCCTGATTTCCCGCTACTGGGGACCCTTGACGCTTACGCTGCCGCCCCTGGTGGTCGACCGCGTCGAGCCCGAACCTCGCCCCGACTTGCCGCTCGAAGCGGCCATGCTGACCGACGAACTCGCGCGCATCGCGACGGGCCGTCGCGTCGCCGAGAACAGCGACACGCCATTCCGCGCCGCGCCGGCCTGGAACGAGCGCTTCCCGGCCAACACCGGCCGAGCCGTCGATTCGATGGTCGCCGCCGGACACGACTACTTGATCGCGTCCGACACCGGCACGCTGCGCTTCCTCGACCGCGACGGCAATCTGCTGCCGGGCAAGAGCGGGTTTCCGACCACGATGTCGACCACGAGCTTCTTCAACGGCTTTCTGCAGGAAACCAATACGGACGGCAGCTTCAACGACAGCAACGTGAACCATTTCCTCGGCTACGACGATCGCTGCGATTCCAGCGCGTTCCCGGTCACCAGCGGCAACCGGTTCTGCCTGACCAGCTTCTACGACACGCGCGTCCACTACGACGCGACGTCGCGGCGTTTCTTCGTGATCGCCAACTCGCGCCATCCGGTGTGGACCTCGAGCAACGGCAACAACTGCCTGCGCTACACGGACGCCAACGGCAACGCGGTCGATACGACGAGCTACTGCGGTGCGCAACGACGCCTGATCGCGCTTGCGGTATCGCGTACCGGCGATCCGCGCGACGGCTTCCACCAGTACATGATCACCGACAATATTTATCGCGACTTTCCCTGGATGACGATCAACGGCGACCGCGTCGTGGTCGGCGGCGTCGGCCGCGAATCGAACGACACGACCACGCCGGTCGCGACCGTGCTCGATACGTCGGACCTGCGCCTGGGCGACCGGCATCCGGCTTACGCGCAGTATTTCTCCGGCGATCTCTTCGGCTCGATCCGTGCCATACCCGTGCGCCATTTCAACGACGGTGCCGGCAAGACGCTGCTGCTCGACGGTTCCGGCACCACGCTGAAGATCCTCGCGCTGCCGTCCGGCCCTGATGCCTGGACCAAGGGCGCGGCCGAAACCACGTCGGTCACGATCGCGCAGGGACTCAGCAACATGCCCGCGGCAACGTATCGCCATGGATTTCTGTACTTTCCGCAGCGCACGATCGCCGAGACCGTCGGTGACGAAACCCGCCGCAGCGTGCGTCTCGTGCGCGTGCCGCTGCAGATCGCCGGCAGCGGACTGAGCGCGAGCACCAGCGCCGCCAACGGCTACATCGAGGAACATTTCGGCCTGCATTCGCTCGACGACGCGCCGACCGACCGGGTCAGCTACGAAGCGCCGTCGATGGCGGTGAACGCGAGCGGCGACATGCTGTTCGGCTATGCCCGTTATCCATTCGAAACGCTCGATCCGCTGCTGCCCGAAGCCCGCTATTCGCTGTGGCGCGCGAACCTGACGCTGGAACGCAGCGCGCTGCTCCAGGCCGGCCAGGCCACCTGCGACGAAACCCCGGCAGAAGCGGTGGACTACACCACGGTCGACGTCGATCCCGTCGACGGCGAGAGTTTCTGGATGGCGCTGCCCTTCTGCAGCAGCAGCAACCGCTACGACACCGTGATCGGACGCGTGACGCCCTGAGCGACCGGCGTTTCGTCATTGCCGCGAGACGGGTTCAGGTCGGGATTCCCACGGACATACCGACCTGAACTTCCGTCGCGGAAGTCCTGCAAAACCGTGC
>CAMLSI010000590.1 GCA_946482585.1 uncultured Lysobacteraceae bacterium | reverse complement strand
TTTTGTACAAGCGAAGAACGCGGGACGCAGCTATCACGGCGACAGGCGTCGATGAGGGTCGTGCACGCTCGTTCCGTCGGCACCAAGGCGGCCCGTTGGGCACGGAGGCCGGTTCCTGGCGTCGCGTCCGCGACCATCGCCTTGCGCAGACTCGTGACGCGGGTGGCGCGTGGGAATCGCCGACGATCGTGACGAGGGCATATCGCCGAAATCGGCAGAAGTGCATCATCGGAGCGTGGCGCGGCACATGTTCCGTCGCGCACTATCGCGTCGGGACGCGGCCGATGCCTGGGCCCGTCAGCCGCCGATGGAGAGCACCTGATGACGAACGCGGTCGGCATCGACGGCCACCGGAAGGCTGGCACATGACCCGGTTGCGCGTCGTCGCGCTGGCATTCGCGATGGGGGCGGCGTTGCGTTCGCCGACGCCTGCGGCAAAGGAGATCAGCGGCGAATTGTCGGCGCGGCCGGCGGCGCCGGTGCGCACCCTGGCAGCGGCGGGCAGGCATCGCATGATGGCGGGAACGACCGCGACGCTCTATGTGCCGGAGGCGCTGCCGGTCGGCTCCTCTGCGCCATTCCTGCTGCTGCTCCACGGAGCGGGCGGCAGGGGCGACGACATGATCCGCAAGTTCAAGGCGCAGGCGGACAGGCGCGGGATCATCCTGCTCGCGCCCGACTCGGCAGAACGCACCTGGGATGTCGCGCTGTCGATGGGAAACCGCGGAGCTCCGCCGAGTTTCGGCAGGGACGTCCGGCGCATCGACACGCTGCTGAAGGACGCGTTCGCGCAAGTGAACGTCGATCCGCAGCGCATCGCCGTGGCGGGATTCTCGGACGGCGCCAGCACGGCGCTGTCGATCGGCGCGCGCAATGCGGCGTTGTTTCCGGCCACGCTGGCGTTCTCCGCCGGCGGCATGGTTCCGGACTGGACCGGGCCGCCGGGAAGAGTGTTCTTCTCGCATGGCGCGAAGGATCCGATCCTGCCGATCGCGATCGCGCGCGACTCGCTGGCACCGTCGCTGCGTGCGACAGGATTCGCGGTCACGTTCCTGGCCTTCGACGGCGGGCACGAATTGCCGGACCCGGTGCTGGAGCAGGCCATGGTGTGGTGGCTGGACCGGTGAGGCGTGGCGGCCGCGCGCCGCACGGCGTCGATCGCGCGGTCGCGGCAGCCGTCCTGGATCGCCCGCGGTTATTTCAGCGTTTTTCCGGCGTCGACGATGTCGACCCCCTGCATCTGGCCGAGCAGGCCGTCGAACCAGGGCTTGTGCGAACTGCCGACGACGGCGAGTACGCGCGAACCCGGTCGTTCGCCGAACGCGGCGCGTACGTTCGCGACCATGCGCAGGTTGCGCGCTTCCCAGCCGGCGATGTAATAGCGGCCGTACTGCTGTGGCGAAGGATCGCGCAGCGCGAGGCCGAAGTCGTTTTCGATCGCCGTGCGTATCACGTCGGGCCGGTTGACGAAACGGTAGAGGGCGAGCAGATCCTCGCCCCGGGACAGCTCGTCCTGCCGCGCGCGGTTCGCCTTGGCCCGTTCGCTCGCCTGCTTCCAGGCCGCCTGGACGGCTTCGCCGTAGGCGTTCGTGTCGCCCACCTGCACGTTGTCGCCGGTGTGGTCGTCCACGTTGTACACGCGCGACAGTCCGAGTCGCGCCGCGAGCCGCGCGGCGATGCTGTAACTTTCGTTGTTGCTGGCCGCGAGTTTCTCCAGCCGCGCCACGAGCGCCGCGTCGAGCCCGTCGCCGGCACGCCGTTCGTCGGCCGGCAGCTGCAGCCATTGCACTAGCGCCGACGGATGTTCGCCCGCGGCCAGGAATACCGCCGCAAGACGCCGGCGCTGCGCCGCCGTCGGGTGCGCCGGCCAGTCGCGCAGCGTCGTGCGGAATTCGGCGATCGCTGCCGGCACATCCAGCCCGGTCGCCGCCTTCGCCGGTGCGGTATCGACGCAGTAAGGCGCCAGGTCCTCGGGCAAGTACACCATGGGATGGCGTGCGGTCAGGTCGCACTGTTCGCCGCTGAGGTTTTCGACGGTGATGACCTCCGGCCCGAACGCGGCGAGCCGGTCGAGCAGCGGTAGCAGCCGTTCCGGCGCAATCGGCTGCTGGATGCCCGACAGGTGCGGTGAACCCAGCACCAGTATCGACGTGCGCGGCCCGGGCATTTTCTGGTCGAGGACCGGCAGCCGGTGTTGCGCCTGCGCGCCGAACGCAGAAAGAACCAGAATCAGACCGAGTACCGTGTGGCGCAAAGACATGCCGTGCTCCGAATCGTCGAGGAAGAGACGGGGTACGGATGCGGCAACCGCACCGGGGGTTTAAAGGCGCGCGTCCGTCGACGTCACGGGGTCGACGCCAGCCGGTTTCCTCATCCGCCTCGATCGTGCGTTCGCCGGGGCGTGTACACCCCACCGATATCGATCGCGCCCGTGGCTATGCCATTGCCTCCACCCACACCTCCACGCCATTCAGGGCCGCATTGCCCGATGGCGCATCCAGCATGAGCGGATCGCTGAGATCGTTGTAGCTCTCGCCGCTCACGCTGCGCGCGCGCTCGAGGCGCACGCCGTCGCGGGCGTGGCCGAAGCCGTGGGGCAGGCAGACCACGCCGCGCATCATTCCGTCATGCGCCTGCACGTCGACGTCGATGCGGCCGACGCGCGAGCGCAGGCG
>CAMLSI010000589.1 GCA_946482585.1 uncultured Lysobacteraceae bacterium | reverse complement strand
CGCCGGCGAGATTGATGCAGTGCGGCGCCCTGCTGTCGGTGCCGCGCATGCTGACGCGATGCGCGTCGAGCGGCTCGGTGAGTTCGACCGGCATGCCGGCCGGCGCGAAGTCGGTCGTCTCGGACCAGTGGAACGCGACGCGGAATCGCGCGCAGCAGGCACCGCAGTGTTGGCACGGATGGGACATGGGGGATACGCGGACCGGGTGCGCCTAGTCTACGGCCGCACGCCCATTGCCGCGCAGATCGTGCGCGGCTACCGTGCGGTCGGACGAAACCGGCAGGAGTGTTCATGGCTGAACTGCAATTGCGCCGCGGCATCAAGTTCGCCGCCGGCGTGTTCCTGATATCCGCCGGCATGCAGGCGATGGCGCACTATCAGTTCTACGTCGCGGACACGTTCATGGACGAACGCCGTCGCGCCGTTGTCGACGCGATGCGGAGCTATGTCATCGTGCCGCGTTTCAACACGACGATGTGGACGCTGCACTGCATGTTCAGTGCGAGCTTCGCGATTCTGCTGATGCTTGCCGGCACGGCCTACTGGTGGATGGCGAAGGACATGCCGGCGCAGAAGCTGCGCCCGCTCGCGACGGCGAGCGCGTGGCTGTGTTTCGCAGCGACCTTGCTGATAGCGCTCGCGTATCCGGTGCTGCACACGACCCTGATCCTGCTGCTCGCCGCACTCGGCTTCAGCTACGCGGCGTGGGGCGGCCGCGGCATGCCGCGCGAGTCTCGCTGACGGCGGCGCTGCGCGGCGTCTGTCACGGGCTGATCAGCGCGGTGCGCGGAACGGATTGCGCTCCAGCGCGGCCAAGGCCGCCCATGCGGTGGCGCCCAGGTGCGGACGCCGGTAGTAAAAGGCGTCCGCCGACGTGCTGGCCGGGCCGATCGCGAGTCCGGTCGTGATACGGGTTTCGCGTGTCGCGAACACATAGCCGCCCTCGCTGAACTGAGCGGCCACTTCGACCAGGGCGCGCCGCGCGGCGTCCTTCTCACCGCTGACGCGATAGACGAGTGCGGCCTGAGCCGTGCCTTCCAGCCATTCGCCATCGCGATCGTCATTGAAATCGAATCCGGCGCCGACGGCATGCACACGCTCGGCGAAGCGCATCGCGCGGCGCCAGTCTTTCGGCGCGTCGGGCAGCAGTTGCGACCACCACTGCACGTCGAGCGCGGAGGTCGCCCGGTTCGGCGTGCGCCCGTCGGGCAAAGTGCCGATGAGGAAACGGCCGCTCTCGTCGTCCCACTGGCGGTCGAGAAAGCGACGTGCGTGTACCGCCTGTTCGCGCCAGTCTCCGGCCGCCCTGACATCGGCGAGCCACTCGAACAGCGCAACGAGATCGATCGCCTGTTCGGTGGACTTCCAGCCCAGCTTCACCGGCGCCGCATCGAATCCGTCGACACCACCGCTGAAACCGCCGTCCGCGGCCGCGTCGCGCGTGTTGGCGACGACCCAGCCGGCGAGTTTCGCGGCGGCGTCCCGCCAGCGCGTTTCGGCTGTCGCGTCGTGCAGCGCCAGCAGCGCGAGCGCCGTCCAGGCGACATTGCCCGTGGCGCTGCCGGACTGGTAGGCATCTTCGACCCACTGGTTTTTCGCTGCATCCCACCAGCCGTTGGGCAGCACGTCGCCGACCACCGCACCGGTGCGATAGGCGTTGCGCAGCCGCGCATCCTGCAGAGCCGCGCGTTCCAGCGCCGCACCGATGCGAATCGCTTCCGCGCGATGGCCGCAGGCCAGCAAGGCGATGACGGCCAGCGCATTGTCGTACGTGAAGGCCGCGGTAATTAGCGCCGGCATCTCGACCGCCGCGGCGCCCTTGTCGTCGTCATAGCTGCGCAGCAGTACCGGGCTCGCGCCAGGAACGGCTGCAACCCGGCCCTTCATCGCGGTGCAAGCGCGCGACGAAACCTCGCGTGCAACCCGCTCGAGCGAGGCGTCGGACTGGACCGGCGCAACAGCCGCTGACATCGGCGAGACGGCATGCAGAAACAACGCTCCCGCCAGCACGGCGATGCGTGCGCGAACACCGCCCTCGCGGCGGGCGACATCGGGCATGAGCCGATCGTTGGAGCAGTCATTCATTCCGGACTCCCGCGAGTTGGACCGGCAGCGCACCGCAGCCCATTGCGCCACGCGCAAGCGACGAACCGTATCACGGCTCATCAAGCACCGCGGTCCGTCCGCAACGCCTGCGTCGCACGCGCGTCGCCGGCGGCCTTGGCCGCGACGACGAGACTCAGGCCCGCGATGCCGGCGATCACGAGCACCGCGCCGAATGCGGCAAGTCCGTGCGGCAGCGATTCGTGCAGGAACGCGACGCCGAGGGCCGTCGCGAACAGGATCTCGGCCGCCTGCATCGCTTCGACCGCGCCGAGCGCGGTCGCATCGTTGCGCACGAGGCCGGTCGCGTGGAAGAACAGGATCGTCGCGATCGTGCCGCCGAACAGCGCGACGCCGCCGGCGAGCGCGATCTGCGGCACAGCGGGCCAGCCCGCGGAATGCCCCGCATACGCCGCGACGATGAGCCAGAACGGCTGGCTCGCGAGCGTCATGCCGAATACGCGCTGCGTCGCATTCAGCGATTCGCCGCTGCGCTCCAGATGCAGCAGGATCTGACGATTGCCGAGCGGATACAGCACCGCCGCGACACAGACGCTCGCGAGCGCGGCCCAGG
>CAMLSI010000588.1 GCA_946482585.1 uncultured Lysobacteraceae bacterium | reverse complement strand
GGCACCATCGTCGCGATCAACAAGGACGGCGAAGCGCCGATCTTCGAGATCGCCGACATCGGTCTCGTCGGCGACCTGTTCGCGCTCGTGCCGGAACTCGAGGCCGCGCTGAGCTGAAACTGCTTAACCGGTATTGCGGAAAAAGCCCGCCGCCTGGCGGGCTTTTTCGTTTCGGCGCAACGACGCGGCAGTTCGACGCCCGACGCGACTTCCGGCGGTCGCCAACCGGGATTGCCACGCGTAGCATGCGGGGCCTTTTGCCGGTTCGTTCGTCTTCTATCCGATCATGCGCGCCTCTCTCCTCGCTTTCTCTCTGCTCGCTCTGACCGGCGCCGCCGCGCACGCGGCGACCTTGCGCATCGACGGCCGCATCGACGAGGAACAGTGGCGCGACGCGCACGTGTTCCGCGACTTCAAGCGCACGCAGCCCTATACGCTCGATGCGGCCAGCGTCGCGACCGAAGCGCGACTGCTGTCCACGCCCGAGGGCATCGCGTTCGCGTTCCGCTGCGAGCAGCCCGCGACGTTCCAGCGCGTGAAGCCGTTCACGCCGCGCGATCGGATCCGCAACGCCGATCGCGTCAACGTCAACATCGATTTCGATGCCGACGGAAAGATCGGCTACAACTTCACGGTGTCGCTGTCCGATTCGATCGAGGACGCGATCATCACCGAAGAAAATCAGTTCAATACCGACTGGGATGCCGACTGGCAGCATGCGGTGCAGGAAGACGCGACGGGCTGGAGTGTCGAAGTCCTGTTGCCGTGGACGATCGCAGGCATGCGCAACAGCAGCTCGACGACGCGCGAGATCGCCGTCCAGGTCGATCGCGTGCTGGCCGAACGCAGCGAACGCTCCGCGCTGCCGCCCGCGTTCTACGGCAATCCGGTGTATCTGTCGGCATTCGAGCGCATCACGATTCCGCAGTACCGCGCACAGGTGCTCGATCTGTTCCCCTACGTGTCGGCGCTGTACGACCTGAAGCATCCGGGCAGCGAATTCCGCGCGGGCGCCGACCTGTTCTGGAAGCCCAGCGGCGACTTCCAGCTGACCGCGACCGTGAACCCCGACTTCGGCCAGGTCGAATCCGACGAACTCGTCGTGAACTTCGACGCGATCGAAACGTTTTATTCCGACAAGCGGCCGTTCTTCACCGAGAATCAGGCGCTGTTCGACATGCGCAGCGCACCCGACGGCGTGCTGCTGTACACGCGCCGCGTCGGCGCCGCATCGGACGACGGCAGCGGGCGCGCGGCCGATATCGCCGCGGCGGTGAAGCTCAACGGCACCGCCGGCGACCTGAAATACGGCGCCTTCCTCGCCGAGGAAGACGACGAGGCCGGCCGGCGTTTCGCCGCGGGCCGCCTGCTCTATACGCTCGGCGATTCGAACGTCGGCGCACTCGTGACCTCGGTCGACCGGCCGGCGCTCGATCGCCGCGCCGACGTGTTCGCGAACGACTGGCGCTGGCAGATATCGCCGACCGTACGCCTGGACGGGCAGTTTCTGCTGACGCAGATCGATCAGTCGTCGGTCACGACGAAGGACACCGGCGGCGTGCTGCGCCTGAGCGCGATGCCGAACGATCAGCTGCAGCACACCGCGACGTTCACGCATCTCGGCGACGAACTGAACTTCAACGACGCGGGCTACATGCCGCGCAACAGTCTCAATCGCCTGAACCTGGAATCGAGCTACCGGCGCAGCGACCTGCCGGCCGAGAGTGCGGCCGCCGCCGTGACCTGGGAGACCGAGGCCATGCTGCGCACGAACGACGATGGCGACCGGCTCGCGTCATACGTCGAACTGCAGCGCACCGCCGAGCTTCGCGCGGGCGGCACCTACCTGGTCGAGCTGCGCGCGCAGACCGCGGGCTACGACGACCAGATCGCGCGCGGCAACGGCAAGGTCTGGATCGAGGCGCGGCCGTGGCTGTTCGCCGAGTACGCGAGTGCGCGGCGCGGCAGATGGCAGTACACGCTCGGCGCGTGGCTGATGCAGGAAGGCATGGGCGGATTCGCGTTCCAGCCGGAGATCACGCTGGCCTACAGCGTCAGCGATCGCCTCACGCTCGATGGCGAGATCTGGCCGCGCTGGAGCCGCGACTGGCTGATCTGGCAGGACGGCGACCGGCTCGCGCGCTATCGCCGCTCGCAGTGGAACACGTCGCTCAATGTGAACTGGTTCCCGAAAGCCCGGCACGAACTCCGCGCGAAGCTGCAGTGGTTCGCGATCGACGCGCATGAAGGCAGCGCCTATCGCATCGGTGCGCGCAACCGCCTCGTCGGCGACGGCGCCGCGGAGGATTTCAGCGTCAACAGCTTCGGCCTGCAATTGCGCTATCGCTATGAACTCGCGAGCCAGTCGGAACTCTATCTGGTCTACAGCCGCGGCGGATTCGAGGAACGCGAGCAGCGCGACGACAGCGGCGACCTGTTCGTCGATGCGTTGAGCCTGCGCGACGCCGATCAGTTCCTGACCAAGTTGCGGTATCGATTCTGAGCCGTCGTTCGTCACATACATGAACGCGCGACGCTGCGGCGACCGCGCATGCGGCGTACGCGCGACGGCTCTGGCACACTGCGTGCGCGCAGTGTTGCGGCTGCGTGCAGCGATACAGGGAAGACAAGGCAAGGACATGAAAAAGCCGATCTGGGAACCCAGCCCGGAGCGCGTGGA
>CAMLSI010000587.1 GCA_946482585.1 uncultured Lysobacteraceae bacterium | reverse complement strand
TCGCCGAGCCGGTCTCGACCTGCGTCCACGAGATCTTCGAGCGCGCGCCGCGGCAGTCGCCGCGCTTGGTCACGAAGTTGTAGATGCCGCCGACGCCGTTCTCGTCGCCGGGATACCAGTTCTGCACCGTCGAATACTTGATCTGCGCATCGTCGAGCGCGACGAGTTCGACGACGGCCGCATGCAGCTGGTTCTCGTCGCGCTGCGGCGCGGTGCAGCCTTCGAGGTAGCTCACGTAGCTGCCTTCCTCGGCGATGATCAGGGTGCGCTCGAACTGGCCGGTATTGACCGCGTTGATGCGGAAGTACGTGCTGAGTTCCATCGGGCAGCGCACGCCCTTCGGAATGAACACGAACGAGCCGTCCGAGAACACGGCGCAATTCAGCGCCGCGAAATAGTTGTCGCCGATCGGCACGACCGAGCTCAGGTATTTCTGCACGAGCTCGGGGTGCTCGTGGACCGCCTCGGACATGGAACAGAAGATCACGCCGGCCTCGGCGAGCTCCTTGCGGAACGTCGTGCCGACCGACACCGAATCGAACACGGCATCGACCGCGACGCCGGCGAGCTTGGCGCGCTCGTGCAGCGGCACGCCGAGCTTGTCGTAGGTTTCGAGCAGTTTCGGATCGACCTCGTCCAGCGATTTCGGCCGCGCCTTCGGCGCCGCGTAGTAGCTGATGGACTGGAAATCGATGGGGCCGATCCGGAGCTTGGCCCATTCCGGCACCGGCATCGTGAGCCAGTGGCGGTAGGCCTTGAGGCGCCATTCGGTCATCCACTGCGGTTCGCGCTTTTTCGCCGACAGCTCGCGGATGACGTCTTCGGACAGGCCGGGCGGCAGGTATTCGGTTTCGATGTCCGTCACGAAACCGGCTTCGTAGCGCCGGTTCAGTGCGTTCTCGATGTCGGTGCGTTCGGTGGCCATGGGCTGCCTAGTCGTTTCGTTCATACCAGGGCGACGCGCAACGGCGTCGGCACGGGCCGTTTCGGCCCGGTTGGTTTGATCATGTCGGCCAGCGTGACGCTGGCCAGTGCGTCGGCGATCGCCTGGTTGATGCGCTGCCAGTTGCCGCGGACGCCGCAGTGGTTCTCGTGATCGCAGAGCCCGCTGGTAACGCTGCATTCGGTCATGCCGATCGGTCCCTCGATCGCGACGACGATTTCCGCGACCGAGATCGCCGCCGGTTCGCGCGCGAGGCGGTAGCCGCCGTTGACGCCGCGAAACGACTCGACGAGACCCGAATGCACGAGCTGCTTCAGGAGCTTGGAGACGGTCGGAATCTCGAGCCTCGCACGCTCGGCCAGCACCTGCGCGCTGAGCACGTCGCTGCCGGCCTCGGCAAGGACGCTCATGACGACGGTCGCGTAGTCGGTGAGTTTGCTGACGCGGAGCATGGTGGCCGGCGGGGAAAGTAGACCGAAATGGTACGGTTTTCGGCTGCCGCCGGCAAATGAGAGTCGCGCGTCGCGGCCCCGGCCCCGGAACAGCGGATTTCAGGACACCCATAAAGCGAAGGACACCCAGACAGAAACCGATTTCGGCGGTTTCGGGACACCCACAAACAGAAGAATCGACGTCGGGACACCCGCAAACAGATTTCGGGACACCCAAAAGAAAAAACGCCCGGCCGAGGCCGGGCGCAAAGGATCCGGAACACCGTCCGGATCCACGTCGCAGGGGCGCCGCTATTGCGCCGGGCGGTAGGTGAACCAGGTCAGGAACACGAGACCACTGCCGTCGGTGTCGAGCATGAAGCCCTCTCCGTCGCGCGACGGACCGCCGTACCAGGCGCCCTGCAGCCAGTTCGTGTTCGGCGCGCCGGCGATGCCGGTACGGCGGCAGTCGACCACAGCCGGTGTGATCAGCATGCGTTCGATGCGGTAGCCGCCATTGCCGAAGCGCGCGCTGTTCTCGCCGCCGGACTGCCAGGTCAGCTCGGCTTCGGTGCAGCTCAGGAAATTGATCTGCATCGTGCCCCAGCGCGGCTTCTGCACCGCTACAGGGTCGAACGCGGCGCCGAACGCCGCGCCGAGCGCGGTATTGGCTTCGAGCTCGACGCGCGTGCCGGCGAGCCTGCCCAACGCGGTCAGCCAGTACTGCGAGCCGATCGTGGCCGCGTTCGGCGGTTCGGTCGTGACCGAGCCTTTCGGTATCACCGCGATGTAGGTCATGCCCGAGACGCCGCCCGAGCCCGTCGGAATCAGCAGCGCGCGTTCTGCGCCGGTTTCCGGATCGATCTTGATCACGCCCGAGCCGCTCGTGCCGTTGCCGGCGACGAGCAGGCTGCCGTCGGGATGCCAGGCCAGACCGGTCGGCGTGTTGATCGTCATGTTGACGACTTTGTCGAAGCCCCCGCCCGGGAAGTTGTAGCGCAGCACCTGATTGGAGCGCTCGCCGCTGACGTAGAGCTTGTCGCCGGCCGCATTGACGAGCAGGCCGCGCGCGGCGCGCAGACCGTTGTCGCGCACGCCGACGAAGCTCGCGTACGAGCGCGCCTGCGGATCGAAGCGCACGACGTTGTGGCTGTCGTAACCGGGCACGTAGATCTTGCCGTCGGGTGCGTCCATCATCCCGTTGTCGGGTCCGCGCAACAGTTGGCCTGCGATCGGCAGGTTCTCGGCAGCGCCCGTCGCCACGTCGAACTTGCGCATCTTGCGATAGCAGCCAGCCAAGAAGCGCTCGC
>CAMLSI010000586.1 GCA_946482585.1 uncultured Lysobacteraceae bacterium | reverse complement strand
TGCAGTCGCAGACCACGGCACTGACCGCACAACGCGCCGCGCTCAACCTCGACACGCGCCAGCTGCGCGCGAGCGTCGCGCTGATCCGCGCGCTCGGCGGCGGCTGGGAAGCGGACGCGGCGGTGCCGGCACGCACGCGCGTGCGGCCGGCACCGTCCGCGGGCTGAAGCGAGATCCGGCGCGCCACTGTCCGCATGACCGTCAAAACGCATATTGACGGTTACACGGCGTGGCGCCTAACCTTTAATCCAGAGTTGAACGGTTAGCCATGCACATCGAGCCGCACACCTTCACGGCCGCCGACCTCGTCGGCGGCGACATCGCCCTCGATCTCGTCAACACGGTGACGGCGCGCGACAGCGAGCCGCGCGACTGGCTGCCCGACTACGCCTCCCTGCTCCGCTGGGCCCGCACGAGCGGCGCGTTCAACGCGCGCGAGCTCGGCACGCTCGACCGGCTCGCCGCAGCATCGCCGCACAAGGCACGCGCGGCCCTGGCGCGCGCCAAGGCGCTGCGCGAATCGCTCTGCGCCACGTTGTATGCCCTGCTGCGCGGACGCGAGCCCGCCGCCGAAGACCTCGAACGTCTCCACACGGCCTATGCCGCAGCAGCCGCCGCCGCGCAGCTGCAGCGTCGCGACGGCCGCCTGAGCCGCCGCTGGAGCGCCGCACGCTCGCAGCTCGATCTCGTCGCGCACGTCGTCGCGATGCATGCCCTGGCGTTGCTGGAACAGGTCGAACTGTCGCGCCTGCGCGTCTGCGACGGCCGCGACTGCGGCTGGGTATTCGTCGACACCTCCAAGAGCGGACGCCGGCGCTGGTGCGACATGGCGACTTGCGGCAACACGGCCAAGGCGCAGCGTTTCCTGCGGCGCCAATCGGCAGCCGCATGAGTGCCGCCGCGCTGCTGCTGGCAGCGAGCCTGGCCGCATCGGCCGCGGACGCACCGCAGCGCTGGGATGCCGTCGCGAGCGACCAGTACGAATCGTCGCCGACGTTCACGCCCGACGGCCGCGAGCTGTATTTCATGCGCAGCGACCCGCAGTTCGCGCAATGGCGCATCCTGCACTCGCGCTGCGTCGGCGGCGCATGGTCGACGCCGGTTTCACCGCGCTTCGCCGCCGCGCTTCCGGCGCGCGATGCCGACCCGTTCGTCACGGCCGACGGCCGGCGCCTGTACTTCGTCTCGACGCGGCAGAACCGCGACGGCGGCGACCAGCTCGACATCTGGCGCGTGCAGCGTAACGGGGCCGGCGATTGGGGCGAACCGGAACGCCTGCCCGAGCCGGTGAATTCCGCGGGCTCGGAACTGATGCCGCGCGAAGACGCCGCAGGCCGACTCTGGTTCGGCTCCGACCGCCCCGGCGGACTCGGACAAGGCGACATCTACGTCGCGGCGCCGCAGTCCGACGGCAGCTGGCGCGTCGACAACGCGGGCGCGCCGATCAGCACGCCGGCCTACGAATACGAAGCCGATCCGTCGCGCGACGGCCGCAGCCTCGTCGTCGTCGCGAACCGCGGCACGCGCTCGCATTTGTACCTTTATATACTTGTGGAATCCCGCTGGGTCGAACAGAGTCGCGTGCGCGCTTCCGACTCCGTGTTCCAGGTCGGACCGCTGCACTCGCCCGACGGCCGGCGCCTGCTGTTCGCGCAGGCCGACGGCCCGCACTCGGGAGAACTGTTCGTCGTCGATCTCGACGCGGACGCCGATACGGCGTGGCCGCCGCGGTGCGGAACTCGCTGAGCGCGTTCCGACGGTTCGACGAGGTCCCGACGGCGGCGCGTTCCGCGGCCGACCGCCGCGGCGGTCGTGTCGCCGTTGTCAGGGTTCCATGCCGGTTTGCGTGATTCCGGTTTCAGGAAGCGGCGATCCGCCGCCATACGCCGGGAGCCCGATCATGAAACCGATCCACCAACACTGCGTCGCCGCGCTGCTGGCCACGCTCGCGACGACTGCCGCCGCCCGCGAGGGCGACACCGATCCGCGCTTCAGCGGCGACGGACTGCAGACCGTCGCCTACGACATCGCGCCGGCCAAGGGCGATTTCGCCCGTCGCGTCGTCGTCGATCCGCGCAAGGGCCGCTACATCGCGGTCGGCTACGTCGAGTACGGCGCGGTCGGGCTCGCCGCGTTCAAGCCCGACGGCTCGACCGACCCGACCTTCGGGGTCAACGGCAAGATCGCCCGCAGTACGCCGCTGGACGAGGTGACCAGCGTCACGGTCGACGCGATCAACCGCATCGTCGTCGCCGGCTTCGGCCGCAAGCCCGGCGGCGCACTGCTCGACTACGATCCCGTGGTCTGCCGGTTCAGCATGGACGGATTTCCCGACACCAACATCTCGGCGAGCGGCTGCCGCAGCATCCCGATCGACGTGGTCGCCGGCGGCACCGATACACTGAGTGCGGTCACGACCGACGGCGCGGGTCAGATCTATGTCGCCGGACAGGTCCAGCTCAGCGCGAACGACTACGACTTTCTCGTCATGAAACTCGCGAGTCCCGACGCCGCGCCGCTGTCCACGTTCGCGGGCAGCGGCCGCCGCTACATCGAGTTCGATCTCGATGCGAGCAACCCCGGCGGCGACGTCGACGGCGCGCAGGCCATCCTGCTCGTCGGCACCTCGCTTTATATCGCGGGCTACGCGGCCGACGAACTCGGCACCGATTTCGCGATCGCGAAGATCAGCG
>CAMLSI010000585.1 GCA_946482585.1 uncultured Lysobacteraceae bacterium | reverse complement strand
CTCCGCGATGCGCCGTTCGACGGGCGGCAGCGGCTCGGACGAGGCGACGATGACGAAGGTCTCGCGCTCGGCTTCGCGATCGACCTGCCAGCTCAGCGCCGTGACGCCGTCATGCCCCGGCAGTTGCCAGCGCGTGCCCGGGCGCAGCGGATTGGTCGGCGCTATGCCCGGCAACGGAAACAGCACGGTCGGCGCCGCGGCGCCGTCGTCGTTGAACACATAGATCCAGGTCGGCTGCGCCGCGGCGACGTCGAGCCGCAGACGGTCGCCGACCGCGATCGTCGCGCCGTCGGCGAGGCGTTCGCGCCGGCCTATCTGATCGCGGTAGAAACCGCTGTCGAGCGCGAACGACGGCGTCGGTGCCGCACGCCAGACCACCGTGGCGGCCGCGAACAACGCGCACATTCCCGCGACGGCGGCCCATTGTGCCGGCCGCATGCGCCAGGGCCGCAGCGCGGCTTCGAGCGCCGCGAGCAGCACGAGCACGCCCGCGTGACGCCGCGCCGGGTCCGGCGCCAGCGCACGCTCGATCGCGCGCGTGAGCGCGCGCGGCAGGTCCGGCCGCAGTTCGCGCAGCGGACGCCGCGCGCCGGCCAGTTGCTGCAGGCGCAGACCTTCGAGATCGTCGGACGCATACGGATAGCGTCCCGACAGCAGCCGGTACAACAGCACGCCGACGGCGAACTGGTCCGACGCAGGTGTCGCGCCGTCCCCGGCCAGTACCTCGGGCGCGAGGTACTGCCGCGTGCCGGAAACCGGATCGAACTCGCCGCAGCGCTCGAATTCGCGCGCGGCGCCGAAGTCGGCCAGCACGATGCGTCCGGTGACGTCGCGCAGCACGTTTTCGGCCTTGACGTCGCCATGGGTGAGGCCGAGCCGATGCACCGCGGCGAGGCCTCGGCAGAGCTCGATACCGATCTGCACCGCATCGACCGCACCGAACGGGCCGTCCGCCTGCAACAACTCGGCGAGGCTGCGCCCGCGCACGAGCTCGATCCAGAGTCCGACACGGCCGTCCTGCGCCGCCGCGCCGTAGACGCTGACGATGTTCGGGTGCCGCAGCTTCGCGAGACGGCGGCCCTCGGCGAGGAAATGATGCGCCAGGGTATCGGAGTCGACGCGACGCAGCTTCAGCGCGACCTCCTGGTCGAGCATCGGATCGTAGGCACGCCAGACTTCGCCCTGCGCGCCGCGCCCGAGCAGCTCGAGCACGTCGAGTCCCGCGAAGCGGAATTGCACCTTGCTCTGCGTCGTGCGCTCGGGCTTGAGCTGCAGGCCGCGGAACACCTGGGCGAGCTGCGACAGTTCGCGCAGCCCGTCGCCGGCGTCGGCCGCGTTCGGATCGAGCCTGGCGAGCAGGCGCCAGTCCAGCGCGGCATCGTCGGCGATGCCCGCGGCAATCTTTTCGAGATCCGGATTCTCGCCGGCCATGGAATCCCCCTGCCCGTGCTGTGCGGGCGACGTCTGATTCAACGACGGCGGGGCATCCATCAGAACAGACTCATGCACGAAACTGCGAACGGCGTCACACGTCGACTCGCGACCGCACCACGGACCGCACCGGAACCGGCGCCGCAGCGGGCCGCGCATCCGGGCGCGGCGTGCGCCCGCGGCTCAGTTGTCGTCGGCCTGGTGCGGCTTCAGCGCCGTCGCGAGCTGTACGAGCGCGCGCGCGACCATGACGCGGACCGCATCCGGCGTACTGCCGACTTCGGTCGCGATTTCGGGATAGCTCATGCCGAACTCGAGCCGCATGACGATGAGGCCCTGCTGCCGCTTCGGCAGGCTCGCGAGCGCACGCTCATAGGCACGCAGGCGTTCGTGGCCGACGAGTTGCTCGACCGGCGACGGCAGATCGGTGTCGGCCATCTCGGTGTCGAGTTCGGCGGATTCGGGACGACGCATCAGGCGGCGCACTTCGTCGCGCACCTGGTTCAGCAGGATCTGACGCAGATAGGCGAGGAAGCTGCCGGGGCCTTCGCATTCGAAGTGATCGATCTGGCGCAGCGCGCGCATCAGCGCGAGCTGGACCAGGTCTTCAGTTTCGTGAAGATCGCGCGCGGCGCGCGGCAGACGGCCGTGCGCCCATTGGCGCAGCAGCGGCAGGAAACGGCGTACGAGAGCGTCGCGGGCAAGTCCTTCGCCCGAACGTACGCGGCGGATCAGCACTTCGGTCGGTTCGCTCGCCGTCACCGGTGCCGGACGCTCGGCCTCGCGGCGGCCGAACGGAAGAACTCGAGCAAGACTCGCAGCAGCAGACATCGCATCCCTCACCGTGATCTACCCCGGTGTGCACAATGCCACGCGGCATTCCGGCCGGCCAATGAAAGCTGGTACAGCCCGCGATAACCTCACGTTATAGTGTGCGAAAGTTCATGCACGGACTGCCAACCGATGCGGCTTCCGCTGTCGTCGCCACTGCTGGAATCGTTTCTCGTGCTCGCGCGCGAACTGAATTTCTCGCGCGCCGCGGATCTGCTGCACATCACCCAGCCCGCGCTGACCAAGCGCATCCAGAACCTCGAGTCACTGCTCGGACAGGCGCTCCTGATCCGCCAGTACGGATCGCTGGAGCTCACCGAGACCGGGCGCACCCTGCAGCGCTACGGCGCCGCGCTCGAACACCAGGAAACCGAACTGCTCGCGAGTCTCGTCGGGGAAAAGACCGGTCAGCACGCGGGTTTCTTTCGCATC
>CAMLSI010000584.1 GCA_946482585.1 uncultured Lysobacteraceae bacterium | reverse complement strand
AACAGAACGCCGTACGCACGGTGCCGCGCTTCGGCTATCGCTGGGTGCTGTCGACCGACGTCGCCGCAGATGACGCAACCGCACCGGTCGGCGCCGACGTTCCGGCTCCTAGCCCGACCGCCGAACCGCCGGCTGCCGCGGAATCGATCGCCGCCCTGCCCGCGCGGTCGGCTCCCGCAGCACCTGCCGAAACGCGGCGCCGTCCGGTCTGGGTCTGGGTCATCCTCGTCGCCGCATTGATCGTCCTCGTCGCGCAGATCGGCCGCAGTCCGCCGCCGGCAACGACCGAGCCGCCGCCGCAAGCCGGTACGGGCGCGACCGCGGGCGCCGCGATCGTGCTGCCGGTCGATGTCGACGAAGGCGCCGAGTGGTCCTGGATACGACTCGGCGGCATGGACTTTCTCGCGTCGCAGCTGCGCACGGCCGGCTATGCGACCTTGCCGAGCGACACCACGCTGGTGCTGCTGTCGCGCACCGCACCGCGCTCGGCCGAAACCGACCTGCAGACCGCCCGGGCGAGCGGCGCGCCGCTCGTGCTGGTGCCGCGCGCGCAGCGCGACGGCGAGCGCTGGCGGCTGCGCATCGACGCGTTCGCCGCCGACGGCAGCCGGCGACAGGCCGAGGGCACGGCCGACACCGTGCTCGACGCCGGCCGCCAGGCCATGGCTGCGCTGGTCGGCACGAACCTCGCGACTGCCGCCTCGGGCGGCCGGCGCGCCGAACATCTGCAGCGCGCCGAAGCCGCGATGCTCGGCGACGATATCGATCTCGCGCGGCGCGAACTCGATGCGATCGGCGCGCCGCCCGACGATGCCGAACTGACCTACCGCCGCTCGCAGATCGATTTCCGCGCGGGCGACTACGAAGCGCTCGACCGCCGTCTGCTTCCGCTGCTGCAGACGCTCGGTGCGCCGCGCGATGCGCCGTTGCGCGGCCAGGTGCTCAACGGCCTCGGCTCGGTCGCGATCCGGCGCAACCAGATGCAGGCGGCCGAGCGCTACTACACCGAAGCCGTCGCGCTGCTGCGGCCCGGCAACGAGATCCGCGCGCTGGGCCAGGCCTATTCCGGACTCGCGATCACCCAGGCGGCCCAGCGCCGCTTCGATGCGGCACTCGCGACTTTCGCCGATGCGCGCGTCGAACTGGAGAAAGCCGGCGACGCGCTCGCGGTCGCGCGCATCGACGCGAACCTCGGCATCCTCGACATCGAACGCGGTCGCTATGCGGAAGCCGTGGCCGGACTGCGCCGCGCCGCTGCCCAGTTCGCCGCGTTCGGCGCGGTCAACGAACAGCTCACGACCCTGATCGGCCTCGCGCGCGCGCAGCTCGAAATGCTCGACCTCGCCGGCGCGGTCCAGACCACCGACACGTTCTGGAGCCTCGCCGCGCGCAGCGCGAGCCCGCGCCTGCGCCATCAGATGGCCGTCGTGCGCGCCGACGTGCTCGCCCACTGCGGGCGCCTGCAGGAAGCGCGCAGCCTGCTCGCCGGGCTCAAGCGCGAACTCGAACTGCCGGTCGAGAACGATACCGCTGGCCGCGTCGACGCCGTGCTCGCCCGGCTCGCGCTCGCCGACGGCGATGCGGAACAGGCGCTGCGCCTCGCGCTCGCCGGCAGCGAGACCTTGCCCGAGGAACAGTATTCGCGCGAACACGCCCAGCTCTGGCTCGTGCGCCTGCGCGCCCTGCGCGCGCTGGAACGGGACAACGAGGCCGAAGCGCTGCTGCCGCAGTTCCGGCAATGGGCCGACCGCCTCGGCGATCACTCGGCGACGCTCTATGCGGGCCTCGCCGCCGCCGAGCTCGACTGGAGCCGCCACCGCCGCGACGCGGCGAAACAGCGCTACGGCGAACTGCTGAACCAGGCCGAGCGCAGCGGCATCGTGATCGATCTCGCCCTGGTCGCGCAGAGCTACGGCGGCGCGCTGCTCGAGATCGGCGACGACCGCGCCGCGGCGCCGGTCATCGCACGCGTGTCGCGCTGGGCCGATACCGACTTCGGCTGCGCCCTGCTGCAGGTCTGGGGCTACTGGTCGCAGGGCGACCTCGACGCCTGGCAGCGCGCGCTGCAGAAGGCGCGCGGGCTCGCCGGCGAGCGGCCGATCGCGCCGTTGCTGACCCAGCCGCCGCGTCCCGCACCGATCCGCTGAACCCGCGAAACGTGACGGGCGTCACGCGTGGCGATGCGAAAGCGAGCAAAAAATTCGCAAGAAATTCAATGCAGTCATGGAAAAGTAAGGGAACACGAAACGTTGCCGCATGGAGCGCGAAAGCGCCCGTGGAACCCAGGCCAATACTGCAGCGGTCCGTCGGTCGCCCGGCCTCCCCCGCCCCCCCCTCACCGGCGGCCGGCGGACGTTTCTTCCCGCGACCTCGAGGGTTCATTCCATGCGTGTTTGCGTACTTGCGGGCCTGATCGGCCTGATCGTCTCCGGCGCCGTCACCGCCGGCAGTTTCACCTCGGTCGCCATGCCGGGCAGTCAGCTCGTCAGCCTTTCCGAACACGGCCGCATCGCGACCGGCAGTTTCCAGGGCGCCGACACCTCGTTCCGCTGGACCCGTGACGGCGGCGGCAGCCTGATCGAGGGCTACGGCGGCATGCAGGGCATGAACAGCTGGGGCCAGCCGCTCGCGGGCCAGGCGCGCGACGCGAACCAGAACTGGGTCGCCGCGATCGCCTACAGCAATGCGCAATTCTTCGATCCCATCCTCGTCGGCGCGCTGCC
>CAMLSI010000583.1 GCA_946482585.1 uncultured Lysobacteraceae bacterium | reverse complement strand
TGACGCTGGAGTTCAGCAACACCACGCCGCTGCCGGCGCGCATCTACGCCAACGAAGGCGTGGCGCAGATGCTGTTCTTCGAATCCGACGAGGAATGCGAGACGAGTTACGCGGATCGCGGCGGCAAGTACCAGGGGCAGCGCGGCGTGACCTTGCCGCGGACCTGAACGAAGCGGCGGCGATCGACGGCGTGCGTTGCGGAAACCGCGCAATCGGTGCCGAACCCCGCCGCTATTTCCGTTTTCGTGTTTCCTGTACGCTGTTTCACCCCATGTCTTCACCATCCAGGACAGCCTGATGCACTACCGTGCCCTGAACCGGACCCTGCGTGTCGCGTTGATTGCGCTCTCGGCCGCGCTGGCGCTGAGCGCCTGCGGCGGACGCACGCGCCCCAATACGGTCGCGGCGCCGAACATTCCGGCGACGTTCGATATCACCCTCGCCGCCGACAAGGACGGTCAGTTCGATCTCGACGGCGCGACGCTGTCGGAAGAGGACGTCAAAGGGCATCTGCGTTTCCTGCGCGACCAGAACAAGCCGGCGAAAAGCGTGTTCCTGAAGCGTGACGGCAAGCAGAAAGTGACCGAACGCCATATCCAGGGACTCGCGCGGATCGGCCTCGAACTGAAGGTACGGACTTATCTTCAGGAAAAGGAAAGCATGGAAATCACCGAAGTGCGTACCGAGAGCGCGGCGAAGTAACGCCGCTTCCCCAGACCTTTACGCGTTGCGGCTGCGCGCCGCACGATCCCGGAGTCGATGATGAAACGTTTCCTGCTGGTCCTGTTCGCTACGTTCGGCCTGGCTTTCGCCGCCTATGCGGCCAAGGACGTCAAGGACGGCAATGCCTACGTGAAGGCCGTGGAAAAGGACCAGTTCCTGTTCCAGGGCAATCCGCTCGGCAAGAACATGCTGCTGGGCTCCCTGCAGGAGCTCAAGGACGACGGCAAGCTCACCGGCGTCGTGCTGCGCAATCCGGACAAGGCCAGCGCCGAGCACAAGCATCTGCTCAAGGTCATCGCCGACTACCTGCAGATCCAGGCGTATACGGGCGACGGCAAGGACCTGCTGCCGCTGGCCGCCGAGTAAGCATTTCGGCGCGCCTGCGGCGTCCGCCGGCGGACGCCGCAGGCGTGCAGGCAACGCCGCCTCGTCGCGGCGCGAACTTTCGCCGGATCACGCTGTCGCTTTTCTCCATGCACTCCCTTCCGTTCCGCATCGCTTCATTGGCCGCCGCGTGCGCGTTCAGCGCCGCCGCTGCGGCAGGTCCCATCGGCTGGATGCGCGAAAAGCTCGGCGGCAAGCCCGAAGCGCCGAAACCCGGCGTCGTCACCGCGCAGCCCGGCGCCATCACGCTGCTGCTCGACCAGCCGACGCGACTGCCGGTGGACGCGACCGCACCCGAAGCGGAACTGCCGCGCGGACGCAGCTATTTCCGGCGCGTCGAACTCGGCAAGCCCGTCGACGAGGCGCTGATCCAGGTCCGCGTCATCGCGCAGAACGCCGATACCGGCCGGCGCCGCACCGTGTTCAAGCCGTTGCTGTACCTGCTCGACGACGAGGGCAACGTGCGCGAGACCGTCGCGGTCGATCCGCTCAAGATCGATATCCGTCCGTTCCAGCCGACCGAGCTCGTGGGCTGCGTCAAGGTCAAGCGGCTCAGCCGTTTCCTCGTCGCGACCACCGACAAGGACATCGGCAAGGCCTACGAATCGGATGCGCGCGGCTCGGTCAAGGCCGCATCCAAGGGCGGCTTCTACTATTCGACCGACGCAGTCAACGTGAAACTGCCGTATGCCGCGACCGGCGAGCTCGTGCTGACCGTCAGCGCGCCTGCGGCGAAGCTCTGCGAGCCGGCGACGGCCGACGGCGGAAAGGACGGCAAGAAAGACGACAAGGACGCCGACGCGAAGCGGGCCGCGGCGACCTGAAATACTGCCATTTGGCATAAATTCACATGTTCCATGAACGCGCCCCGGCGCGCCGCGGGTTGATCCCGCAGCGCGGGTTTTGGCATGCTCGTCCGGCGGGGGCTTGAATGGAGGATGTGATGAAGCCTTCCGCGTCGTGGCCGCTGGCCCTGATACTGTCGAGTCTGTTGCTGCCGGCCGATGCCGTCGCGATCGGTCCTTTCGCCTACGTCGGTCACGGCGGTTCGCCGGACTGGGCGCGCTGGAGCTACGGTCCGGTGCGCAACGACGAAGTGCAGCAGATCACCTTCCAGCTCGATACCGGCAGCGCGGCGGCCGACCCCGACATGCACTTCGCCGTCGGCCTGCGCGGCGGCGCGACGCTCGTGCCGTGTCCGATCACCGATCTGCCGCAGTTCGCGAACGGCTGTCCGCTCGGGCGCGGCATCACCTTCGGCCACGTGCCCGACGGTTTCGGCACCGGCGGCGTCTGCACCGGCGTCGCGATCGAACATTTCAGCATCGGCTACGCCGGCGACAAGATGATCGTCGCCGGCAGCTGCGTGCCGTTCGCGATCCGCCCGGACAAGCGCTATGCATTCATCGTGCGCGCGACCGCCGACAACGTGAGCTGGTACATGCTCGAACTGAGCTGGCTGCCGACGCGCAATCCCCGGACCGGCGATACCGAGCTCGCGCCGCACTGGAACGACGTCGCGCGCGGCGGCTGCATCGAGACCGCGGGCCGGCCCTGCCCCGAGTTCGCCGAAGTCGACCAGGACTACGGCGACGTGTTCGTCGCTTCCGGCTTCGTCAA
>CAMLSI010000582.1 GCA_946482585.1 uncultured Lysobacteraceae bacterium | reverse complement strand
GCTGTACGAGAGCTGGTCGATTCCGGTGTCGGTCATGCTGATCGTGCCGCTCGGCGTGCTCGGCGCCGTGATCTTCTCGCTCGCTCGCGGACTGCCCGACGACGTGTACTTCAAGATCGGGCTCATCACGATCATCGGCCTCGCCGCGAAGAACGCGATCCTCATCATCGAGTTCGCGGTCGAGGCACAGCGTCACGGCAAGCCGCTGCGCGAAGCCGTGGTCGAAGCGGGACGGCTGCGCATGCGCCCGATCCTGATGACTTCGTTCGCGTTCATCCTGGGCGTGCTGCCGCTCGCGATCTCGAGCGGCGCCGGCGCCAACGCCCGCCATGCGATCGGCACCGGCGTCATCGGCGGCATGGTGTTCGCGACCTTCCTCGGGCTGCTGTTCGTGCCGATCTTCTACGTCGCGATCCGCCGCATGCTCGGCGACCGCACCGACGAACATCCGCCACTGAACCACCAGCCGTGACGGCAGCCCGTCCCCGCACCGACGATTGCGGCGCGGGGACGGGCCAGGTCATTTTCGTTCAATAGCGCGGCCGGTGCGGCCGCTACTTTCGTCGTCGAGATCCCTCCGACACGAAGGCAAGCACTCCATGAGCACCGCTCTCTCCATGGCCGCGTTCGCGCTCGCGGCCTCGATTTCTCCGGGCCCGGTCAATCTCGTCGCGCTCGGCGTCGGCGCGCAGCACGGACTGCGCGCGAGCATGGCCCACGTGACCGGCGCCACGGTCGGGTTCACCGTGCTGCTGGTACTGACCGGACTCGGCCTGCACGAAATGACGAACCGCCTGCCCTACCTCGTCCGCGTGATCCAATGGGCCGGCGTCGCGTTCCTGCTGTTCATGGCCTGGAAACTCGCCGCCGACGACGGACGGCTCGGCGACGGCAAGTCGGCGAAAGGACCGTCGATGCTCTACGGCGCCGCGATGCAATGGCTGAACCCGAAGGCGTGGCTCGCGGCGATCGCGGGCATGGGCGCGTATGCGGCCGGCGGCGACGCGGCGCAGGTCTGGCGCTTCGGCGCGATCTACTTCGTGATCTGCTACGCGTCGATCGCCTGCTGGGCCTATGCGGGCGCGTTCCTGCGCCACTACCTGCAGGATGCGCGGCGCGTGCGCCTGCTCAATCGCGTCATGGCCGCCCTGCTGGTGGCGAGCGCCGCGTATCTGCTCGCCGGCTGAAGCGTCGCTCGCGGCTCAGGCGCGGTACTGTCGCGGCGTCGCCGCGAGCAGGCGCTTGAACGCGCGCTGGAAATGCGCCTGATCGGCGAAGCCGGCGTCCTGCGCGACGTCGGCGATCGCGCGGCCGCGGCGCAGTTCGGCCTGGCCGTACTGGATGCGGCGATTGATCAGGTAGGCATGCGGCGTCATGCCGTAGCGCCGCTTGAACGAGCGGATCAGGTACGACGCCGACAGGTCGGTCGCGGCGCAGATCTCGTCCAGAGTCACGCGGCGCGTGCGATTGTCGCTGATGAACTCCGCGGCCAGCCGCAGCTTCGCGGCATCGTCGCGCTGGCGCGGCGCCGGATCGAGCCGCTGCTGCACGTCGGTGAAGAACGAGACCGCGGCCGCGCTTTTCTGCAACGGCTCGGCGCTCGCATCCGTGAGCACGCCGGTCAGTTGCACGAACCCGGCGAACAACGACGGATCGGTCGTGACTGCGGTCGAGAACGCGCGCAGATCCTGGTTGCGGCTCAAGCCGAGGCCATGCTGCAGCCCGGTCAGCCAGACACGGTCGACGTACAGCATCCGGTACGCCCAGCGTTCGTCGTCGATCGGATTGCAGGCATGCACGTCGCCGGGATTCATGACGACCACGGCGCCCGCGACGACGGTCTCGCGCCGGCGCCCGTTGAGGTAGGTGCTGCGCCCGCCGGTGATCGCGCCGATCGAGAACGTGTCGTGGAAATGGCGCGAATAGCAGACCGTGCGTCCGTCCTCGACGAAACGCGCTTCGATGAACGGCAGCGTGTCGTCGCGCCAGAATGCGGGAACGGCGGGGTCGTGCATGCGGCTCTCGCGGCGATCGATGGCGGTTGTCGAGGGTCATGTGCGGCCGCCGCGACCGACCTCAAGGCCGATGCGTCGCGTCGGCGGGTTCGGGCGCGGCCGGCATCCAGCCACGGTGGCGGTGCGCGTCCCAGGCCGCGACGCCGAGCAGGATGGCCGCCGTGATCGCGCCGAGCGCGAGCGGCGGCAGCAGCGGCGACAGCGCCGCCGTCACGGCGAGTGCGGCGACGCCGCAAGCATGGGAATAAGGGAAATTTCCCGAAATGCTGAATTTGAACAGGCTGTTCCCGGCGAGGTACAGCACCGCCCCGCCGAGCACGGCGACGACGGCTTCGAGCGAGCCATGGCCGAGCGGGTGCGCGAGCACGTATTCGTCGCCGACCGCCGAGACGATGATGCCGGCGACGATGAGCAGGTGGATGTAGGTATACGTCACGCGCGCGAGCCGGCCGGGATCGTCGCTCTCGACGATGCGTGCGGTGCCGCTGTCGGCGGCCGCGTCGAAGTAGATCCACCACATCGCGAGGCTGCCGACGAAGGCGCTCGCGAACGCGGCGATCGTGGCCGCGTTCCAGTCCAGCTTGGCGAACGTCGCGCCGGTGACGAGGATGGATTCGCCCAGCGCGATGATGACGAACAGGCCGCAACGTTCCGACAGGTGCCCGCCCTCGACATCCCAATCGCTGGTGCGCGAGCGGCCCAGCCGCGGCACGTAGAAG
>CAMLSI010000581.1 GCA_946482585.1 uncultured Lysobacteraceae bacterium | reverse complement strand
AGCCCGGGGAGAAGCTGGCCGTCTGGCTGCTCACCTTTTCGGCGGCGGTGGTCGCCGTGCAGGCGCTCGCCGCGCTGCACTGGGCCGACCTGAGCACCGCGCGCCAGCTGGCCACCCGGGGCAGCATTTCGGGCGCCATCGTCGGAGGACTGCTGTTCGGCGCGGGCATGATCATGACCCGCGGCTGCGCCAGCCGCCTGCTGGTGCTTTCGGCCACCGGCAACCTGCGCGCCCTGCTCTCCGGGCTGATCTTCGCGGTGACCGCCCAAGCTTCGCTGGGCGGCGCGCTGGCGCCGCTGCGCGAGTCGGTCAGCAGCTGGTGGACCGTCGAGGGCGGTCCTTCGCGCGACCTGCTTGCGATCACCGGGGCCGGCGCCTGGGGCGGCCTGGCCTTCGGCGCGCTCTGGCTGGCTGCGGCGCTGTGGTATTCGCTGCGCAGCCGGCGCAGCCTGTGGAAATGGCTGGGCGGCATCGGCGCGGGCCTCGCCGTCGCCGGCGGCTGGGCCTATACCGCGACGGTCTCCTCCCACTCCTTCGCGGGGTCGGAGTCGAACACGATGCCGGCGCCGGCCTGCACGTGCAGCGTGCCGTCCTGGATCACGGCCGTGCGGATCGCGATCGCCGTATCGGCATCGCCCCACCATCCGATGTAGCCGACCGCGCCGGAATAGATGTTGCGGCGGATCGGTTCGAGTTCCTGGATGACTTCGAGCGCGCGGATCTTCGGCGCGCCGCTGACGGTGCCCGCCGGAAAGCTCGCGCGCAGCACGTCCATGTAGTTCAGGCCTTCGGCGAGATCGCCCTCGACCTGCGAAACGATGTGCATCACGTGCGAATAGCGCTCGATCGCGAAACGGTCGGTGACTTCGACCGAGCCCGTGCGCGAGATGCGGCCGACGTCGTTGCGGCCGAGATCGATCAGCATCAGATGCTCGGCACGCTCCTTCGGATCGGCCAGCAGTTCCGCCTCCAGCGCCTGGTCCTGCTCCGGCGTCGCGCCGCGCGGCCGCGTGCCCGCGATCGGACGCAGCACGACGCGGCCGTTCTTCAGCCGCACGAGGATTTCCGGCGACGAACCGACGATCTGGTAGCCGCCGAGATCGAGGAAATACATGTACGGCGAGGGGTTCAGCGAACGCAGCGCGCGATAGACGTCGACCGGCCGTGCGCGGAACGGCACGCTCATGCGCTGCGACAGCACGACCTGGAACACGTCGCCGGAACGAATGTATTCCTTGCTTTTTTCCACCGCGGCGATGAAGCCCTCGCGCGTGAAGCCCGAGACGAAGTCGCTCTCGTCGAGCAGCTTCGGATCGAGCACGTCGGGATAGCTCGAACCCGAACGGCGCAGGCGGAAACTGAGTTCGTCCAGCCGGCGCACCGCGCGCGCATAGGCCTGCGGCTCGGACGGATCGGCGTGCACGATGAGATACAGGCGGCCCTTGAGGTTGTCGAACACCGCGACTTCCTCGGACAGCATCAGCAAGGCATCGGGCGTGCCGAGTTGATCGGGCTTGTCCCAGCCGGCGAGGCGCGGCTCGATGTAGCCGATGGTCTCGAAGCCGAAGAAGCCGACGAGGCCGCCGCTGAACGCCGGCAGCTGCGGCAGCCGCGGCACGCGGAACTGCTGGCGCAGCGTTTCGACGTCGCGCAGCGGATCGGCGAGTTCGCGCGTCTCGACGACTTCGCCGAGTTCCGACACGGTCAGCATAGCGCCGCGCAGCGAGTAGATGCGCCGGCACGGCAGGCCGATGATCGAATGACGCCCCCAGGATTCGCCGCCTTCGACCGATTCGAGCAGATAGGTATACGGTCCGTCGGCGAGCTTGAGATAGACCGACAGCGGCGTGTCGAGATCCGACAGCACTTCGCGCATCAGCGGGATGCGGTTGTAGCCGTCCGCGGCCAAAGCCTGGAATTCGTCCTGGGAAATCACGGCAAGTCTCTACAGGCAGGGCCGTTCACGATAGCAAGAGATCGGCGGACGCGAAATCGTGGGGCGGAATAAGCGTCGCGGCTGCGGATGCATCGCGAATCCGCAACGTCCGCCGCAATTGGCACGGTGTATACCCGGGCCGGCTAGCCGCGCCGTCCGTGCCGCGGCGCGAGCGCGCTTTCGCGCGGCATGCCGCGCAGGCGCAGGGAGAATTCCACACCCTCGCCGCTCGCGAGGTTGTGCGCGGCGGCATTGCCGCCGTGGCGCTCGGCGACGAGACGCACGACGTAGAGACCGAGGCCGAGATGCGGCGCCTCGCCGCGCGACGGTCCCTCGCGCAGACTCACGAGCGAATCGAACAGGCGCCCTTGCATCGCGAGCGGCAGTTCCGGTCCCTGGTTCGCGACGCGCAGCACGATGCCGTCGTGGCCGTTCTCCAGCGCGATGCGTATCCAGCCGTTCTCCGGCGTGAACGAGCGCGCGTTGTCGAACAGTTTGTCGAGCGCCTGCGCGATGAGTTCCGGCGCGCCGTGCATGGGCACGGGCTGCGCGGGCACCTCGCACTCGATGCGTCGCGGCGCCGCGAGCGGGCGATACGCGTCGGCGCAGCCGCGCACGACGTCGGCGAGGTCGAAGTCCTCGCCGTCGGCGGACGCGATCGCGCGCTCCATGCGGCTCGATTCGCTCATCGCACGGACGATATGGGTGAGCCGGTCGACGCCGTCGCGCGCGAGGCGCTGGAAGGCCTGCCGGGCCCCCGAAAAAGGAGTAAGTTGGTGGGTGTGGGGGGCCGAGTTAAAAAAAGCCGGCCGCGGGGTGAGCACCAG
>CAMLSI010000580.1 GCA_946482585.1 uncultured Lysobacteraceae bacterium | reverse complement strand
GCCGACCTCGTGCTCGGCTGCGACATGGTCGTCGTCAACGACTACTGGGCGCTGTCGAAGATCCGCGCCGGCCGCACGCATGCCGTGCTGAATACCTACGAAGCGATGCCGGGCACGTTCACCACGCGTCCCGACATGCAGTTCCCGTCGGAGCAGATCATTGCCGCGGTCAAGGTCGCGCTCGGCGCCGAAGCGCCCGAACTCGTCGACGCGACCGGCCTGGCGACCACGCTGCTCGGCGACTCGATCATGGGCAACCTGTTCATGCTGGGCTACGCCTGGCAGAAAGGCTGGGTGCCGCTGAGCCTCGACGCGCTGATCCGCGCGATCGAACTCAATGGCGCGGCGATCGAACAGAACCGCGCCGCGTTCAACTGGGGCCGCATGGCGGCGCACGACCTCGACGCCGTACTCGCGGCCACGGGCAAGAATGCGCAGCCCGACGTGCCCGATGCGCTCGCGCAGGGCGGCGACAGCCTGCTCGACGATCGCCTGATCTCGTCCGACCTCGACAGCGTGATCGCGCGCCGCGTCGCGTTCCTGACCGAATACCAGGATGCGGCCTACGCGCAGAAGTACCGCGCGCTCGTCGACCGCGTGCGCGCCACCGAAGCCGCCAAAGCACCGGGCGCGACCGCGCTCGCCGAAGCGGTCGCGCGCTACGCGTTCAAGCTCATGGCCTACAAGGACGAATACGAAGTCGCGCGCCTGTACAGCCGTCCGCAGTTCCTCGAGCAGATCCGCGAGACCTTCGAAGGCGACTACAAGCTGCACTTCCACCTCGCGCCGCCGCTGTTCGCGCGCCGCGACAGCGAAGGCCATCTCGTCAAGCGCGAATACGGCGCCTGGATGCTGACCGCATTCCGCCTGCTCGCGAAGTTCAAGGGATTGCGCGGCGGCGCGCTCGACCTGTTCGGCAAGACCGCCGAACGCCGCATGGAACGCCAGTGGATCGTCGACTATTTCGCTGCCGTCGACGAACTGTTGCGCACACTCGACGCGGACAACCGCGTGCTCGCCGTCGAGATCGCCAGCGTGCCCGAACAGATCCGCGGCTACGGCCACGTCAAGGAAGACCACGAAGCCAAGGCCAAGGCGCGCTGGAACGAACTGCTCGCGACCTGGCGCAATCCCAAGGCGGTGCCGGTCAAGCTCGTCGCCTGAGCGGCGGGCCGATGATCGCCGGCTGCCGTGACCGGCGGGCCGGCGATCATCGACGCGGCGCCGCGAACGCGGCGCCGTGTGCGCGCACGCCGTCCGATTGTCGGCATAATCGGCGTTTCTCTGTCTCCGCGACGGCTGCTGTTGCCGGCGCGGCGGAAGCGTCGGGAGGCCCATGGATCGGTCGCAGTTCATTCAACTGCTAGCGCGTTTCGAACTCGGTCGCGTGTTCAGCGAAGCCGTGCTGGAACGCGGCGCCGACTATGTCGACAGCGGCCGCGTGCTGGAGAAGGACTACCAGACGGAAGGTGCGGCCGGCGTGCTGATCGGCCTCGTCCAGGGCAATTCCACGGAGCCCTATCGCTGCGGTTTCCGGCTGCTGCCGCGCGGACGCGAGGCGCTGGTCGATACGTTCTGCAGCTGCATCCGGGGCAGCGGCTGCAAGCACGTCGCCGCGCTGGTGCTCGAAGCCATGGGCGAGGACTGGCTCGGCGACGAGGACGCGAACGCGTTCGTGCTGAGCCCGCCGCCGTCGCCGGCACAGGTCAAGCCGGACCTGCGGCCCTGGGAGCAATGGCTGTCGACGTTGAACCTGCCCGCGACGCCGACCGGCGACGTCGCCGAGGACCGCGTGCTCGGCTTTCTGTTCGAAACCGCGTCCGGCGCGCCGGCCGGTCTCTGCGCGCAGGCCATGTGGTTCCGCCACGGCAAGCGCGGCGGCCTGGTCTCGCCGCGTCCGGTACAGCCGGCGCTCGGCCGCGGCGACCCCTGGGTCGGCCTGTCGCCCGACGAATTCCAGCGCATCGCCGAGCTGCGCATGGCACCGGCCGAATACCTGCGCAACGGCAGCTGGCAGCGACTGGCCTCGCCGCGCCACGAAGCCTGGCTCAACGACGTGCTCGCGAACACCCCCTGCTATTTCGGCAAGCCGGGCAGCGGCGCACTGCGCCGCGGTCCGCGCCGCGGCGTCGAATGGGTCTGGCGCGCGCAATCCGACGGCACCCAGCGCATGTCGGCACTCGTCGGGGACGCGCCGAATGCACAGCTGCTGAAGATCGCCGGGCTCTGGTACTGGGATCCGGTAGCGAGCGAGATCGGTCCCGTCGACGGTGACGCGGCCATGGCCGAACGCCTGCTGCGCGCGCCGTCGGTACAACCCGAGCAGGCGCCGCTGCTGCGCGAGCGCTGGAAGTCGACCGAATCGCTGGCCGACCTGCCGATGCCGGCCGACCACGGCGAGATCGAGGAAATCCAGGTCGCGCCGACGCCGGTGCTGCGACTGGGCACGCTGAAGGCACGGCCGTCGGCACGTATCGGCGGCGCGCCGTACATCGCCGGCTGCCTGCAACTGAACTTCGACTACGCCGGCCAGCGCGTCGCTTACACGAACTACGGAACGCGCGAGCGCCGGTTCGTCGACGGCCGCGTCATCGACATTCGGCGCGATCGCAGCGCCGAGATCGCCGCGTTCGAGCGCCTGGACCGGCACAAGCTCGTCGAGGCGAAAGACGTCGCCTACGCGCATGGCCTGCGCCTGGAGCACGACGCTCACGGCCTGTTCGTGCTCGAACGCGGCCGCAACGAACTCGCGCCGCCCGATCATCTGCTCGC
>CAMLSI010000579.1 GCA_946482585.1 uncultured Lysobacteraceae bacterium | reverse complement strand
CCACGGTGCGGCGGTGACGCCGCACCTGCCGGCCGTCGCGGCGCTGCGCATCGCCGTATTCCGCGACTGGCCGTACTGCTACGAAGGAAGTGCGGACTACGAGACGCGCTACCTAGCCACCTATGCGCGTTCGCCGCGCAGCCTTTTCGTGCTGGCGTTCGCCGGCGACGACGTGATCGGCGCGTCCACCGCGGTGCCGCTCGCCGACGAAGTCGCCGCGTTCCAGCGGCCATTTCTCGAGCGCGGCATCGCGCCCGCGCAGGTGTTCTATTTCGGCGAGTCGGTATTGCTGCCGGCCTGGCGCGGCCTCGGTCTCGGCCACGCTTTCTTCGACGCACGCGAGGCGCGTGCGCGCGAACTCGGATTCCCGCTCACGGCGTTCTGCGCGGTCGAGCGCGATGCCGACGATCCGCGCCGTCCGTCCGGGCATCGCGACAACGATGCGTTCTGGCGCAAGCGCGGCTATCGCCGTCAGGACGACATGTTCTGTGAACTCGAATGGCAGGAAACCGGTGCGGGCGCGCCGCAGATGCACCGGTTGCGCTTCTGGCTGCACGGTGCGGAGCTGCGCTGATGCGCGTCGCGAGTGCGCAGTGGCCCATCGTCGCGCCGACGAGCCTCGGCGACTACGCCGCGCGCCTGCGCCGCGAACTCGACATCGTTGCCGCGCAGGGCGCGCAACTCGCCGTGCTGCCCGAGTACCTGGCGCTCGAACTCGCCGGTCTGTTCGCCGATACGACGCGCGCGGATTTCGCCGCTTCGCTCGATGCGCTGCAGCCGCTGTACCCGGATTGGCAGGCGCTGTTCGCCGCGCTCGCCCGTGACTGCGGTCTGCATGTGCTGGCCGGTACCTTCCTGCTGCGCCAGGCCAACGGTCGCTATCGCAACCGGTCCGAATTGTTCGCTCCGGACGGCCGCCGCTGGTTCCAGGACAAACTCACCCTGACCGGATTCGAGCATGCCGCGGGCACGATCGAACCCGGCGACACGCTGCAGGTGTTCGACACCGCGCTCGGCCGCATCGCGGTCAATGTCTGCTACGACAGCGAATTCCCGCTGTATGCGCGGCGCCAGTACGAAGCCGGCGCGCGCGTGCTGCTCGTGCCCAGCTGCACCGATACTTTCGCCGGCGCGACACGCGTGCGCGTCGGCTGTCTGGCGCGCGCACTCGAAAACCAGATCCACGTCGTGCAATCCGTGACCGCCGGCGAAGCCGCCTGGAGTCCCGCGCTCGATACCAATACCGGCATCGCCGCGGTGTTCGCGCCGAGCGATCGCGGCCTGCCCGACGACGGCGTCGTCGCGCAGGCGTCAGCGGACTCGGTATGGACCTTCGCCGATATCGACGCCGATGCGCTGGCACGCGTACGCCGCGAAGGACAGGTCGCCAATGCGGCCGACTGGGACGCGCAGCTGAGGCCGGACGTCGTCGCGGCGATCGTGCGTTGATGCGGCGGATGCGCAAACCGCGCCGGTAGAGAGAGCCGGCGATGGCCGAGCGCTCAGACACGTTTCCTTTCGGCACAGCGCTCGACATCGTCGAATGCCGCGATCTTTGCGGCGTGCCGCATGAGGTCGGTCGCGTTCCGCGCCGGCGCGTGGAATTCGATACGACGCGGCGGCGGGAGCTGCGCTGCCGTCCGGGCTGAGCGCGTCCCGGGGAATGCGCCGCAAGCGCGCCGGGCCGAGGGCTATCCGAACAGTGTCACGCCGGGAATCGTCCAGAGCGAAGCGCCCGCGAGCACGCTGCCGATCACGCCCGCGGCCAACACATCGCTCGGAAAATGCAGGCCGAGCACGACGCGCGACGCGGCGACTAGCGCAGTGAACGGGATCAACACGAGCGCGAGGGCCGGAAAGTAGGCGATCGCGACGAGCGTGAAGCTGACCGCGTGCAGGGTGTGTCCGGACGGAAAACTGTATTCGTCCAACGGTGGAATATGCGCGACGATGCCCTCGTGCGCGCGGAACGGCCGTGGCCGCCGCGTATGCTTCTTGAGACTGCGGTAGAGCGTCAGCGCGATCAGTCCGACGACGGCCATGTGCAGCGCGGCCTGCGCGCCGCGCGCGCCGCCGAGCAGCGCGAGCGCGCCCATGAGCGAATACCAGAGCGCGCCGTCGCCGGCGCGGCTGACGAGACCGAAGAAGCGCGCGATCGCGCGGCGCGTGCCCCAGCGGTTCGCGGCGAGGCAGAGGCGCCATTCGCCGCTGCGGACTTCGAGGCGGTTCCAGCGTTCGATGGCGTTCATGCGGCGCTCCGGGGGGCGGGTAGCGAGGCGAGGAGTTCGGCGAAGTGATCGGTGACGGATTGCGGACTGAGGTTCAGCACGGCATCGCGTGCGGCACCTGCGAAGGCGATTCGCTGCGCCGTGTCGGACGCGAGCGCGATCGTTGCGGCGACAAAGGCGTCGGCGTCGCCGCAGGCGATGCGGCGGCCGTTGACGCCGTCGACGATGTGCTCGCGCGCGGCGCCGTAGTCGAAGGCCACGGTGGCGACGCCGCTGGCCATGGCTTCGAGCGTGACGTTGCCGAAGGTTTCGCTCAGGGAAGCGAACAGGAACAGGTCGCAGCTGGCGAAATGGGCCGCGAGTTCTTCGCCGCGCAGGCTGCCGCAGAAAATGAAATCAGGGTTCGCGCGCGCGAGTTCGGCGCGGGCCGGACCGTCGCCGATCCATACATAGCGTGCATGCGGCCGCTGGCGCTGCAGCGCGCGGAACGCGCGCACGTTGAGCTCGAGATTCTTCTCCGGCGCGATGCGGCCGACATAGACCAC
>CAMLSI010000578.1 GCA_946482585.1 uncultured Lysobacteraceae bacterium | reverse complement strand
CCGCGCAGGCGGAACAGATCGTCGACGACGAGGACTTTCTCGATGCGGTGCTTGTGCAGCAGCGCGAGCACTTCTTCCTCGTTCGCGCCTTCGTTGACGGTCACGAGGCGATCCTTGCGCGTCATGATGTGGCGCACCGGATCGTCGGGTTTCTTTTCGAAGCGCAGGTCGCGGTTCGTCACGATGCCGACGAGCTGTTCGCCCTCGACGACCGGCACGCCGGAGATGTTGCGGGCACGCACGATCTGCATGACTTCGCGGATCGACGTTTCAGGACCGACCGTGATCGGATCGCGGATCACGCCGGCTTCGAACTTCTTGACGAGGCGGACCTCGGCGGCCTGGCGCTCGACCGGCATGTTCTTGTGGATGATGCCCATGCCGCCGCACTGCGCCATCGTGATGGCCAGGCGAGCTTCGGTAACGGTGTCCATGGCCGCGGCGAGAACCGGAATGTTGAGCCGGATGCCACGCGTCAATCGGGTGGTGAGGCTGACGTCCTTGGGCAGGACGTTGGAATACGCGGGAACGAGCGAGACGTCGTCGAACGTCAAGGCTTCGGCGAGGATGCGCATAAGCTATGGACCGTCGCAAAAACGGGATTATACGGGAACACCGGTCCGGCTCAAATAACCCTCAGTCCCGCGCGCCGTGACCGGCGACACAGGACAGCCGGACGTTGCCGTCATCGCGCGAGCCAGAGCGACAGTCCCGGCCAGTACGTGATGATCAGAGTCGCTGCGAGCATGATCAGGAAGAACGGCACCGCCGCGCGTACCAGCGTCATCACCGGCTGGCGGAAGCGCGCACTCGCGATGTAGAGATTGATGCCGAGCGGCGGTAGGAAGATGCCGAGCTGCAGGTTCGCGAGAAAAATGATGCCCAGATGCACCGGGTCGATGCCGTAGCGCACCGCGACCGGCAGCACGAGCGGCACGAGCAGGATGATCGCGGGGAATCCTTCGAGCAGCATGCCGAACACGAGCAGGAACAGATTCAGCGCGAGCAGGAACAGGAACGGATTGCTTTCCGGAATGTGCGTGCGCAGGAACTGGAACAGCTTTTCCGGCACTTCCGCATCGATGAGCCAGTTCGTGAGCGCGAGCGAGAAGCCTAGGATCACGAGAATGCCGCCGACCAGCACCATCGCATGCCGGATCACGCGCGGCAGTTCGGCGAGCTTGATCTCGCGACGGATCAGCACGGTCACGAGCAGCACGTACAGCGCTGTCGCCGCTGCGGCTTCCGATGCGGCGAGCTTGCCCGAATAGATGCCGATCAGGATCACGAACGGCAGCGGGATTTCCCACGCGGCATCCTTCGTCGCGGCCCAGAGCTCGCCGCGCGACGGCGTCTGCGGACGTGCGATCTTGCGCACGTGCCAGGCGCTGTAGAGGCCGAGCATCACGACCATGAGCAGGCACGGCAGCACGCCGGCCTTGAACAGCGCGTCGATGCTGACCGGCGGCGTGGTCTGGAACTGCTGCGCGACGACGCCGTAGAGGATCAGCGGCATCGACGGCACCAGCAGCAGGCCGAGACTGCCCGATGCGGTCAGCAGGCCGAGGCTGAATTTCTCGCCGTACTGCGCCTGGCGCAGCGCCGGATACAGCACGGCGCCGAGCGCGATGATCGTGACGCCGGTCGCGCCGGTGAAGGCGGTGAACAGCGTGCATGCGAGCACGGCGACGATCGCGAGACCGCCCGGCAGCCAGCCGACCAGTGCGTTCGTGAGCCGCACGAGACGCTGCGGCGTCTTGCTTTCGGCCAGGATGTAGCCGGCCAGGGTGAACAGCGGAATCGCGATCAGCGCCGGCATGTCGGACAGACGATAGAACTCGACTGCCACCGCGATGCCTTCCTGCCCGGCCATGTGGAAGCCGATCAGCGCGATCGCGCCCAGGATCGCGAACAGCGGCGCGCCGAGCGCCGCGAGCAGCAACAGCACGCCGACGATGAGCCAGATCATGCGCCGGTCTCCGGCAGCGTCTCGTGTTCCTTCGGCGGCAACACCGAGCGGATCAGGAAACGCAGTGCCATGAATCCGAAACCGAGCGGCAGGATCAGTTCGAGCATCCAGGCCGGGATGCCGAGCACGCCTTCCGTATGGCCTTCGCGATCGAGCTGCACGAGTCCCCAGCTGTGCCAGGCCATCGTCGCGCAGAGCGCGGCGGCGAACGCGAGCGCGATGAAACGCGCGGCGCGCAATGCCGTGCCGCTGACGAAGCGCGCGATGAAATCGAGCCCGATGTGCTGATCGTCGCGCGTGGCGATGACCGCGCCCAGCATCGCGCTCCAGAGCACGAGCGCGCGCAGTACGGGCTCGGCCCAGGAAAATCCGCTGTCGAACACATTGCGCAGCACGATCTGCGCGCCCGCGAGCACGACCATGACGATCACGAGCAGGGTCAGTACCCAGTCCTCGAACCGGTGCAGGCGCGCAAGGTTGCGCTGGAAGGCGGTAGTCATCGATTTTCCGGGCGCGCCTTCGTCACTTCTTGCGCAGGGTCGCGAGTTCGTCGGCGACGGCCTTGGTAAGCTCGGGCGACGGCGAGCGCTCGCCCTCGAGCTTCTGTACCGACTCGGCGCCCACTTTCTGCCAGTTCGCCGTTTCCTCCGCGTTCGGCTGGTAGACCGTGATGCCCTGCTTCTTCAGCGCATCGACCGCTTTCGTGTTGTCTTCGATGCTGATCTGGTCCAGGCGCGCGAACGCCTTGGCCATTTCTTCCTTGAGCACCGCCTGGTCGGCCGGCGCGATTTTGTCGAACGCCTTCTTGTCGACG
>CAMLSI010000577.1 GCA_946482585.1 uncultured Lysobacteraceae bacterium | reverse complement strand
TCATCGACGCCTGTCGCCGTGATAGCTGCGTCCCGCGTTCTTCGCTTGTACAAAACACGCAAAACACTACATAGATACAAGAGACCGAGGCACAGTTCATCGCGCACCGGGCTGCGCTGCGCCGCCGCGCGAGCGGTGCGCCGTGCGCAACCGCAGGGCCGGCCGGAACCGCCCTGTTCGCTTCATCCCCGCACGGACAGCAACTCCGACGTACGCCGCGCAGCGAACACCGGCAGCGTCATTGTCGTTCGCCGGCAGCACGCCGGCGGCTTGCCGCTTTCGCGGCCGCGGTAACGGCAAGCCGCTGACGACGTCTACCGCGGCGACGTTGTTCCCCTGACCTGCAACGAGGATTGTCCATGAACCAGATTGCACCGCTCGCCGAACTCACGCCGTCGCCGTTCATCGCCGCCGATGTGATGCCGGATATCGACTTTCCGCGTGACCGCCTTGCGCTCGGCATCCAGATCTCGCTGGGCGTGGAAGCAGCCGAGTTCGACTACAACAATGCCGCGCGCGTCGTCGTTTCCACCGTGCTGGGTGAAGTACCTGTCGTCGGCGTATTGCTCAGCGCACTGGTCGACATTTTCTGGCCGAACCCCGAGGTCGACATCTGGGCGCAGATCGAAGCCAAGGTGGAGGCGCTGATCAACCAGAAGATCGCCGAGCGCGTATGGCAACAGGTGAGCGAGTCGCTGGCCGGGCTGCAGAACGTCCTCGACGACTACCTCTTCGCCGCGAAGAATTTCCCCAACGACCCGAAGTACATCTCCGAGAAATTCAATGTCGCGCAGGGCCATTTCCTGCACGACTTGCCGCAGTTTCAGTCCAAGGGCTATGAACTGTTGCTGCTGCCGCTGTTCGCCCAGTTCGCCAACCTGCATCTGGGCCTGCTGCGCGACGGCGCCGCTTTCGGCGCCAACTGGGGATGGAGTCCGGAAATACTCGAGCGCATCAAGAAGCAGCTGAGCGACGGCATCGCCAACTACGGCAGCTACTCCGACCGGATCTACGGCGCGGGTCTGGCCGACACACGCGCCAAAGCGCCGAGCAACGCGGCCAAGACCGAACCGTTCAACACCGTCAACCGCTTCATCCGCGAGATGACGCTGACCGTGCTCGATTTCCGTGCCATGTGGCCGTACTACGACATCGTCAAATTCCCGGTGCCGCCGAAGATCTATCTCGATCGGGAAATCTATTCCGACGCGGTCGGTACGTCCGACGACAGTCCGTTCTCGATTCCCGGCGCACCGAGCACCGCGCCCACGCGCGTGATCGTGTGGGGCTGGGATCGCATCGACGCGATCCAGGTCGACTACCCGCAGGGCGGCGGCCCCGACGGCAAGAGCAGCACCGGCCGCATGGGCAACAGCAAGGGCGGCAGCGATGCACCGCCGCACGGCGGCTCGTTCGACGTCAGTGGAAATCCGGTGACGCTCGTACGCGCGCGCTTCGGCCACATCGTCAACGCACTTTGGTTCCAGTTCAAGAACGGCAGCTGGACCCACAAGCTCGGCGGCAACTATCCCGGCGGCGGCGACCGCGACTTCAGCTATCCCGGCGAGATCCTCTCGAGCATCAAGGTAATGGGCGTGAGCCGCTTCTACGGCAGCGCCAACTGCGCCGTGTTCGGCTTCAAGTTCGAGAAGAACGCCCCGCCGACCGCCGAACTGCTGCAACGCCTGTTCCGCACCTCGCCGCAGACCGTTTCCGCCACTACGATGGCGCAACGTCTGGGCGCTTCCGAAACCGTCGTCCGCGACGTGGCCGTGTGGGCTCAGCAGAACCACTGGGATGCGGCGCGCGAGCACCTGTGGGCGCAAAGAGCGGCGCGCGTGCAGAAGCGTACGACCAACGGCGACGGCGGCAGCAGCTGAGGGCCGAGCATCCGCTCACAGCTGCCTCGTCACGCGATGACACAGTGCCGCGCCGCGGAACGTTCCGCGGCGCGTGCCGGTTAGTTCGTCACCGCTGTCCATGCCGGTTTTCGCCGGCGAGAATCCATACCGGCAATGCGGGCGAATCGTGGCTTCCGCGCACGCCGAAGTCGTGTGGTTCGGAGAACTCCCACGGCCACGCCCAGAGCGATCGTGCTCGCGCAGCCGCAGGTGCGCGTCCCGGCGCGCCCGTTCGTCGAACTCCTGCGAGAGGACGGCGCGGATTCACCTGCCGGCGCACGGGTCACGGCCGGGCATGCTGCCGTGCCGATCTCGCCCACTGGAGAACAGCGATGGCGTTGGCGTTGTCCGGATCGAGCCTGAGCGCGGTTTCCGCCATCGCTGCGGCATTCACCGGATCGTCGTCCTGCTGCAATATCTGGGCGGCGCGAGCGGCAAGCGTTGAATCGTCGGCGACGCGCGGGAAGCTCAGTTTCTTCCACAACGCCTTGGCCTCGGGCCGTTCTTCGAAGACCGCCAACGCCAGCAGTATCAGTGGATGCCCCGGATCGTAGTCGTATGCGTCGTCGAGGATGGCACGCGGGTCCGTATTGCCCGGACTCACCGGCTGATCGCGCATCTGCGAGGCGTCGATGCGTCGCGGATGCGCAAGCGCCCAGTCGATTTCGCGGTCGATGTACTGCCTGACGCTCGTTCCGGAAAACGCCGACAGCGTGCGCGTGCTTCGCGGCGACAACTGCCAGCGAACGATCCGCTCGAACGCCGTTTTCGGTGGCGCGGCGAAAGCCTGCCGGCGACGCGCAAACACTTCGCCCGGCGGGAGTTCGACGACACGGCCCGCTTCGTCCACACGGGAACCGCCGAGCATTTCCAGCGCATAGGACAGCTCGT
>CAMLSI010000576.1 GCA_946482585.1 uncultured Lysobacteraceae bacterium | reverse complement strand
CAAGGCGATATCGCACTATCGCCGCGCGGTCGAACTGCGTCCGCGCGCGGCCGAGATGCTCAACAACCTCGCGCTCGCGCTGCGCGCGAAGGGCGATCTCGCCGGCGCGGCCGAACAGTTCGCGCAGGCACTGCGCGTGCGCCCCGAATATGCCGCGGCGGCGTACAACCTGGGCCTGCTGCACGAGCAGCAGCGTGATTTCGTCGCGGCCGAGCGCGCCTATCGGCAGGCGCTCGCGGGCGATGCCGATGCCGTGCATGCGCTGACCAATCTCGGCAACCTGCTGCGTGCCGGGGGGCGCCTGACCGAAGCCGAGCGGCACCTCGTGCGCGCCCAGATGCTCGCCCGCAACGACGCCGCGGCCAACGGCAATCTCTCGCTGCTGCGCATCGATCAGGCGCGCCACGGGGAAGCGCGCGAACTCGCACGGGCCGCGACGCGATTGCAGCCCGATGAAGCGAAGTGGTGGGAGGCGCTCGGCACGGCGCTGCGTCTGGCGCAGGATGCGGACGCCGCGCTGGATCCGTTGCAGACGGCGGCGCGTCTCGCGCCCGACGATGCCGGCATACACCTCCAGCTCGCGCTCGCGCTGAACGACAGCGGCGATTTCGACGCCGCGCAGGCGGCCTTTGCACGCACGCTGATCCTGGCGCCTCGATGGCGGCGGGCTCGCTGGCAGCAGGCGCTGGCCGTTCCGAGCGTACCGTCGGACGAGGCGGCCGTCATTGCGGCACTGCGCTCGTTCGACGACGGCGTCGCTGCACTGGCCGCCGAGCGCAATGACGTCGATGCGGCGTTCGAATGCATGCAGTCCGTCGGCGTGTTCGCGATGCACTATCTGCCCGGCGACCATACGGAGCGACAGCGGCGTTTCGGCGATCTCCTCGGCGCGACAGCCGAGCAGGCGCGTCCACGATGGACGTCGCCGCTGCCGTGGCGCGCCCTCGCGCACGGCACGCGCCTGCGCGTCGGTTTCGTGAGCGCCTACCTGCACGACCATGTCGTCGAACGCTATTTCGGCGGCTGGATCTCGGGTCTCAACGCGTCGCGCTCCGAACGCTTCGTCTGGTATACGGGCGCGACCGCGGATACGCGCACGGCGGCGCTGCAGGCACACGTCGATCGTTTCGTCGAACCGGCCGGCTCCTTCGACGACCTCGCTGCCGATCTGCGCAGCCGCGAGCTCGACGTACTGATTTATCTCGACGTCGGCCTCGATCCGCGCCAGCACGCGCTGGCCGCGCTGCGCCTCGCGCCGGTGCAGTGCGCCGCGTACGGCCATCCCGTCGGTACCGGGCTCGCGACCATCGACTACTACTTGTCCGGCGATGCCCTCGAACCCGACGATGCCGCGCAGCACTATCGCGAGCGGCTCGTTCGATTGCCGGGACTCGGCTGCGTGCCGCGTGCGCCGGCGTCGGCGTCACTCGCCGGTACGCGGTCCGCGAACGAGCGGCCGCGCGTGCTCTGCCTGCAGAACCTGATCAAGCTGCCGCCGCGATTCGACGACGTGCTGGCGCGCGTGCTCGCCGCGAGCGGTGCCGAACTCGTGCTGTTCGATCGCAGCGCAGGTATCAGCCGGCGTTTTCTCGAGCGGCTGTCGGGTGCGCTGCGGCGGCACGGCCTGGATGCGGAACGGTGCGTGCGCATCGAACGCGCGCGGCCGTATGCGGAATTCCTCGCGCTCGTGCAGCAGGCCGATCTGATCCTCGATTCGCCGGGTTTCAGCGGCGGCGGAACCAGCCTCGATGCGCTCGGCGTCGGCAGTCCGGTGGTGACCTTCGACGGCCGCTTCGCGCGCGGCCGGCAGACCGCTGCCATGCTGCGGCTGCTCGATCTGCCGCAGCTGATCGCTGCCGATGACGACGACTACGCCGCCAAGGCCGTTGCATTGCTCGCCGATCCGGCGCAGCGCGAATCGCTGCGAGCGCAGCTGCACGAACGTCGTGGACGGTTGTTCGAGAACGCGGCCGTGCTGCCGGCGCTGGAAGCATTTCTCGTTGCCGCCGCGAGCGAGGCGGCGGCACGCTGAGGTACTGGCGCGTGCCGCTACGCGATGCCGCGCCGCTCAGAGCAGCGCGCGCAGCCGATACAACGCTTCGAGCGCGGCCTTCGGCGTGAGCTCGTCGGGATCGATTTCGCGCAGCGCGCGTTCGGCCGCCGACGCCGTCGCGAACAGGCCCATCTGTTGCGGCGCGTCGAGCGCGGCGCGCGTCGTCGCGACGGTGCCCGTCGCGGGCTGTTGTTCGAGCGCGGCGAGATAGCGCCGCGCGTTCGCGATCACGCCTTTGGGCAGTCCCGCGAGCGCGGCGACCTGCAGACCGAAGCTGCGGTTGGCGGGACCTTCCTTGACCGCGTGCATGAACACGAGGCTGTCGCCGTATTCGACCGCGTCGAGGTGCACGTTGGCGATTCCGTTGTACTGTGCGCTGAGTTCGGTCAGCTCGAAGTAATGCGTCGCGAACAGGGTGTATGCGCGGTTGCGCTCGGCGAGCTGCACGGCGCAGGCCTTGGCCAGCGCGAGGCCGTCGTAGGTCGAGGTGCCGCGCCCGACCTCGTCCATGAGCACCAGGCTCTGGGCGGTGGCGTTGTGGAGAATGTTCGCGGTCTCGGCCATCTCGACCATGAAGGTCGACTGCCCGCGCGAGAGATCGTCGCCGGCGCCGATGCGCGTGAAGATGCGGTCGATCGGACCTATCGCGGCCGAGTCGGCCGGGACGTAGCTGCCGATGTGCGCGAGCAGCACGATCAGCGCGGCCTGGCGCATGTAGGTCGACTTGCCGCCCATGTTCGGGCC
>CAMLSI010000575.1 GCA_946482585.1 uncultured Lysobacteraceae bacterium | reverse complement strand
GCTGTACCTCGTGCCGCTGCATCTCGCTGTCGCGCGGCTCGTGTTCGGCAACTGGATTTTTCGCGCGGAGCGATGAGCGGTTACGGCAGTCTTGCCGCTGACGCGTTCGTTCGTCGCCCGGCTGCGCCGGGGGCGGTGGAAGTGTGGCCCAGTTCTACGACATTGCTGTTGCCGCCTGTCGATCGCTTTTTGGGGACGTGAGAGGATTCGCTGCCTGACGCCAGTAAGAGGCGTCGCCATGCGTTCGGCCGAGTTCGGGCGCACGGCGATCCGGAGGCCGCGGAGCGGGCCTGGCTCTCACGGCGCATGCAGAATGCCAAGACCACGCGTATTCGTCAGCTCGACGCATCACGATCTCCGGGATCTGCGCGCGTCGCTCGACAAGTTCATCGGCTCGCTGGGCTTCGACGCCGTCCTCTCGGAAAAGGGCAACATCGTTTACGGGCACGACCGCGCGCTCGACGAATCGTGCTATCGCGAGGCCGAGAATGCCGACATCCTGGTCCTGCTGATCGGTGGCCGCTATGGATCGCAGCGCGTCGCGGGACTGCGCATCGACGAACCGGATTTCTACCAGCGCTACGACAGCATTACGAAGGGCGAGTACGAACGTGCGCGTGCGCGCGGCGTGCCCACGTATGTCGCTATCGACAAGGCTGTGCTTTCGGAGCTGGACGTGTATCGACTCAATCGCGGCAACACGGCGATCCGGTATGCGCATGCGGCGTCGATCAATGTCTTCGATCTGATCGAAAGTGTGATGTCCGAACCGGATGTCTCGATACTTCCGTTCGACAAACCCGATGAAGTCGAGTCGTTGCTGCGAGAGCAGTGGGCCGGCCACTACCGCGAGCTGCTTCATCGACAGTCCGAGCTGAGCAGACTGTCGGACCTCAAGGCACAGGTCGCCACGCTGCAGGGCGTCAGCGCGACGCTCAAAACCTATATGGAGGCCGTGCTCAGGCATTCCGATCCGGACGCGTCCAAGACGCTCATCGCCGCTGAGGAGAGCCGCCTCGAGGCGCTGCGACGGCACGAGGCGTTGCGCGCCAACGACTGGACAAAATTCATGGAGCGCAACGGCATGGCACTGGACGACTACGTCGAGGCGATGCGGGCGTCGCGAAGCTTCGACGAGTTTCTGGCCGCCGTGAGCAACGCCGTCCCGAGCGAGCGGCGTTTGCGGCTGCTCAAGCAGATGCTGTCGAACGCTGCCGTGCAGCGCGACTTCAACGAAGCGCGAACGCTGCTCGGCTGCATGCCGTTCGAGTTCGAGCAGTCAGCCGAATGATCGCCTGCGTCGGTAGGCCGCGCCGCAGCGATACGAGGTCAGAGGAGAGACGGGAAATCATGAGCCGGAATCGACGGGACCGAACGGAAGATGACGCCGGCTCGCGCGTCGACGAGGACACGCTCGGAGATCAGATCTACGACGTCCTCGGCAGTCTTGTGTATTGTGCCGAGGAACGGCTCGACCGGATCCTGCACGGCTTGCCGGGTATGGCGGCGATTCATCCGCTTCACTTCGGAAGTGTGGTGAGCTTCAGCGACCGGCGCGATCTGTCCGGCGCCGGCCTCGCCGATCTCGAAGCCGATTTCACAATCTGCCTGATGCAGGTCGTGCTGATCATCCGGCTCGCCGGCGAGGCCGCGGACGAAGGGTCGCCGGCCGGGCTTGCGCGTCGACGTCGCGCGGTTGCCGCGCGCGCGATCGAGGACGGCAGACCGCACATCCTGGTGCAGATCGGCGGCGACGGCGCCGTGACGGCGGCACCGTCTTCCGCTGATCTCGCACCGCTGTGCAACTTGCAGTGGTCTGACCTCGCGCGCGCCTTGCGACGCCTGACGAATCTGACGAGCGTCGAGCGCCGGCTGCTCGCGCAGTTGGCGGCGCTGCCGGATACGGGGGCGAAACTCCCGACGGTATCGACACTGCGGCCGCTGCGGCCGCTGCGACTCGGACATGCACGGATTCTGCCGCTCGCGGCAAGGCGCATCGTTGCCTCGACCGGGCGAAGCGACGACGAAAATGCGCGACGACTGCGCCTGCAGCCGCTCGTTGGCCCAGGCATCACCGTGACCATCCTCGGGAGAATCGGATGACGACCGCAAAGAACGAACTGGCCGCCGCCTTGTGCGACGTGCGCAAAGCCTATCGACTGCTGCATGGCTACCACCGGCGCGTGCTCGATGTCGCGTCACTGGTCGCGAGCCGTTTCGACAAGGTGGCCTGGCTCGCCACGGAGTTCGGATGCTCGCCGATGACGAGACGACGCAATCCGTTCGATCAGGGCTATTGGATGTGGGACGCGACGCCGATGGTGCTGACGCATTTTCTGTTCACGGAGCATGGCGGCGGGCGCGGATGGGAAACGCATCACCGGCCCGGCGACTATCTGCTGGATGTCACCGCCGTGGCGGACAGTGAATTCCATGACTACGAGTACGGCGGCGAACCCGATCCGTCGGCGTTCGCGAAATCGCCGGAGCTCGCCGCATCGAAGATCATCCTCACGATCGTAACGCCATGCGGCGAACAGAAGGAAAAGAACTGGCTGGCAGTCTGGAACAACAACGACTACCCGTCACATGCCCAGGTGGCGGACTGGAACGACGGCAGCTATCGCGCCTATTCCGAAACGGTAGCGATGGAGGAGCTCGCGGATTCGGATACCGTGGCGCAGGCGGCCGAACGGTTCCGGAGCGCGGCATTCTCGGCACTCCGGCTCGGCGGTTGACCGGCACCTCGGCTCGCCCTGCAGAATCAGGCAAGAATGCGCCAGTAACGCGTTACCGCGTCGGGCGTG
>CAMLSI010000574.1 GCA_946482585.1 uncultured Lysobacteraceae bacterium | reverse complement strand
GAGCGCGGTCGGCGTCTACGACGCCGCCGGCCGCTCGCTCGCGCATGCTCCCGAGAGCAGCTGGACCGCGACACCGCCCGAAACCACGCATCCGGCCTGGGAGCAGGCACGCCGCACCGGCACGGCCGACCTGCCCGGCGAGGAAACACCGGAACGCGTGCGTCGCGTACTCGCGGCGATTCCCGACAGCAAGGGAACCGTGCGCGGATTCCTGCTGACCGAGTTGCGGCTGCCGCTGCCGTGGCAGCGCATCGCCGGCGAAAACAGCTTCGAGTGGCCGATCCTGCTCGTCTATCTCGTCGTCTTCAGCCTGGCGACCGCGTTTTTCATGGTGCGCTGGGTCACGCGCCGGCTCAACACGATCGCCGACGCCGCCGAGTCCTGGAGCGAAGGCGATTTCTCGACCCTGATCCCGGACGAATCCGGCGATGAACTCGGGCGTCTCTCGCGCGATCTGAACCGCATGGCCGTCGAACTCATGAGCCTCATGCAATCGCGCGCGGAACTCGCGAGCCTGCAGGAGCGCCAGCGCATCGCGCGCGATCTGCACGACACCGTCAAACAGAAAGCCTTCGCGCTGAATCTTCAAATTCGCGCCGCGCGGCGTCTGATCGGCACCGACAACGACGCCGCCATGACGCGCATGGACGAGTCGTTCGAACTCATCGGCGGCATCCAGCGGCAACTCGTGAAAGTGCTCGACGAGCTGCGCACCGAGCGCGCGCCGCGAGGTTTCCTCGCGCCGCGACTGCGCGATCTCGCCGAACGCTGGGCGCGGATCAGCGGGCTGCAGCGCGAATTCGATCTCGACGACACGATTCTCGACGATGCCGTGTGTGGGGAGACGCTGTTGCGCATTGCCGAGGAAGCGCTCGCGAACGTGTTGCGGCACAGCCGGGCGACCAGAGTCTCAATTCGACTCCATCGCCAGGACGAGCAGATTGCGTTGTCCATCGCCGATAATGGAATCGGCGGTGCCGACAGCAGCAGCGGCATGGGCCTGGCGAACATGCGAGCGCGCGCCGAAGGTCTGCCGAGCGGCCAATTCGAACTGATCAGCCCGTCCGGTGCCGGCACCGAGGTGCGGGTCCGCTACAACTACGGAGCACGACTGCAATGAATCCACCGATTCGCGTCATCATCGCCGACGACCACGTGCTCGTGCGGCAAGGCATACGCGCCTTCCTCGACACCTGCGACGATCTGACCATCGTCGGCGAGGCCGACAGCGCCGAATCGGCCGCGACCGTCTGTCGCGAACTCGAGCCCGATGTCGCACTGATCGATCTCGTCATGCCGGGCGGTGGTGTCGAAGCGACGCGACTGATCCGCAGCTCCTGCCCGTCGACCCAGGTATTGATCCTCACCAGCTACGAAGACGATACGCAGATCGTTCATGCGGTGCAGGCCGGCGCGCTGTCGTATCTGCTGAAGGACACGGACGCGGACACGCTGGCCGACGCCGTGCGGCGTACCGCGCGCGGCGAAGCGATCCTGCATCCGCGTATCGCGACGCGCCTGGTCCAGGCCGTGCGCGCGCCCGCATCCGACCCCACGCCGAGCGCGCTCGACCGACTGAGTCTGCGCGAGCGCGAAGTGCTCGAACTCATGGCCGACGGCCTGTCGAATCAGATCATCGCAACGCGCATGGGCATCGGCGAAAAAACCGTGAAGACCCATGTGAGCAACGTGCTCGCGAAACTGGAGTTGCAGGATCGCACGCAGGCCGCGGTCTACGCCTGGCGCGCCGGCGTCAAGCGCTGACGCCGCGACCGGCACCGCTGCGGCCGAGGCGAGCTGCCTCGCCACAGCCGGAGTGCCGAAGACACCATCGCCGTTCCGCTCGCGTCAGCGGCCCCGCAGGCGCGGAACGAAGCGCGACAGCAGCACCATCCAGAGTGCCCCGACCGCCCAGCCTGCAAGAACATCGCTGGGCCAGTGCACGCCGAGATAGACGCGGCTGCAACCCACCGCCGCGGCAACGATCCAGGCGACCAGCAGCACGTAGTCGCGCGCGCGCCGGCTGTCGAAATCCGCCGCCAGCAGCATCGCGAACGTGACCCAGGCGACGGTCGCCATCAGGGTATGCCCGCTGGGAAAGCTCGCGCTGTAGATCTCCGCTTCGTGCGAGACCAGATCCGGCCGCGGTCGCGACACCAGCAGCTTGGACACGGCGCTGACGACCTGCGCGCCGACGACACTGAAGGCCAGGATCGCCATGTCCTTGAGCCGCCGCTGCAGCCAGAGGAATCCGGCCAGCAGCAGGCTCGCGCCGATCACGACGCCGATGCCGCCGAGGCCGGTCATGTCGCGCATCACGTCCTCGAACCAGCCCGGTCCGATCGGATCGTTCGCACTGGCGTCGCGCAGCAGCAGCATGATCTGCCGATCGAGCGTGTGCGCGCCGCCGTCGGCGAACAGCGAAGAAATCGCCAGCACGAGCAGGGCCAGCGACGCGATGCCGATGACGAGACGGCGCGGCCAGCGCCGCACCTCGGGCGACGGCGAGGCGGAGCCCGTCATGGCCGGACTCCGCCGGCAGGGTGTCGTGCCGATCGCATCAGCAGCAGCCGTGATCGCCGCGATGCGAATGCGCGGCGCTCGCGGCCACACCGGCCGTGAGGCCGGCCTGGCTCGCGACGAAATGATCGGCGACGACCCTCGCCACGCACATGGTCACGCGCTTTCCCGTCGGGATATGCAGGAACTCGTTCGGGCCGTGCGCGTTGGAGTGCGGGCCGAGGACACCGGTGATCAGGAACTGCGCTCCCGGGAACTTCTCGCCGAGCATGCCCATGAACGGGATCGTGCCGC
>CAMLSI010000573.1 GCA_946482585.1 uncultured Lysobacteraceae bacterium | reverse complement strand
CCCGAGCTTCGCAAGCACGCCCGCGGCGCTCTCGAACGCCGCGTAGCGCAGCCCGCGGCGCTCGTTGGTCAGCGTCACGAGGTGACGGCGATCGAGCAGCTTGCAGTCGACGATCGCGCGGTCGGCACAGTTGAACGCCACGTGCGGTCGCGGTTCCGACGGCCCTCCGGGCTTGAGCCAGAAGTCGAGCGCGTCCATGCCCGTGCCGAAACCGTTGCTCGCGCCCTGTACGTGCAACGCGTAGCCGAGCGGCGCGAGCGCGGCGGCGAAGAAACGTACCGAGGCGTCCGCATCGGCTACCTGCAGTTCGACATGATCGATCATGGTGTATCTCCTTCGTTTTCGTTGAGCCATTGTTGAATCTGTCGCGGCGTCAGGTTGCCGCCGCAGAGCACGGTCGCGACCCGGCGGTCCGCATAGGTGTCGCGCTGCGCGATCAGTGCCGCGATACCGGCCACGCCGGCCGGCTCGACGACGACGCCGGCGTGCCGATGCACCAGCCGCATCGCCTCGACGAGCGGCGTGTCGTCGACGTCGACCACGTCGTCGACGAGGCCGCGCATGTCGGCCAGCGCTTCGTCGACCGGCACGCGCACGGCGATGCCGTCGGCGATCGTCGCGACGCGTTCGCCGCAAATGGAGTGTCCGGCGCGCCAGCTCTGCGCCATGGACGGCGCGCCGCGGCTCACGACACCGACGACGCGCGTCGCTGGCGCGCGCGCCTTCGACCAGCGCGCGATGCCATTGAGCAGTGCGCCGTTGCCGAGCGGAATCAGCAGTGCGTCGAGGACGGGATCGTCACGCAGCAGCTCGACCGCGATCGTTCCCGCGCCTTCGCTGATCGCCGCATCGCGGCCGTCCTCGACGAACGTGGCGCCGGCGACGCTCGCGTGCTCGCGCGCCGCGTTCTTCGCCGCATCGAAATCCACGCCGTGCAACCGCACGGCCGCGCCCAGGGCGCGCATGCGCTCGAGCTTGAGCGCGTTGGCGTTTTCCGCGGCGAACACGGTCAACGCGACGCCGCGCGCGCGGCACGCATAGGCCAGGGCCTGACCGAAATTGCCGGCGCTCGCGCAGACCAGCGCACCGCGCTCGCCACGTGCGAGGCGCTGCTGCAGATACCAGTCGGCGCCGCGCCCCTTGAAGCTGCGGATCGGATTGAGCACCTCGAACTTCAGCAGCACGGAACACCCCAGCGCTTGCGACAGCGCCTCGCCGTCGTACTGCGGCGTCTGCGTGAATACGGGATCGATCCCGTTCGCGGCGGCGGCGATCGACGCGAGCGACAGTCGATGCGCGGGCCGCAGCGCATCGACCAGCGCCGCGCGCGCCGCACCGTCGCGAAACGCGTCGTCGCCGTCGGCGCGATCGCTCATGAGCACGCCGTCGAGATGATCGAGCTCGTGCTGCACGAGCTCGGCGAGATCCGGCGGCAGCCGCTCCCACTGCCGCGCGCGGCCCGCGAGATCGCGATAGCGCAGCGACACCGAACGATGACGCCGCACGCGCACGAGCCGGCCCGGCAGGCTGAAGCAATCGTCCCAGACGGAGAACGTCTCCGGATCGCGCCAGGTGATTTCCGGGTCGAGCAGCGCGATCGGCCCCGCGCCGAGATCGAGCACGACGATGCGGCGCGCAATGCCGAGCTGCGGCGCCGCGATGCCGCGGCCATGGCCGTGCGCGGCGCGATAGCCGCGCAGGCAGGCCGCCAGTGCGCCGACGACCGATTCGACCTCGCGATCGATCGCGCCGACGGGCTCGGCGCGACGACGCAGGCGCGGATCGGGATCGGTCAGTATCGGCAGGAGTGCGGGATCGACGGCGGCCATGTCTCGTCCTGAGTGCAGATGCCGTAGGCTAGCCGCCCGACCGCGTCGCGCGGCCGCGTTCGATGCGGCCTCGCTGCGCCCAAACCGCATCCGCAACGGCCGTCATGCACAAAGACGACAATTCCGCGCTCGATGCGTTCGACTACCGCATTCTCGAACGCTGGCAGCACGACACCCGCATTCCCGCGAAGACGATCGCGGACGAGATCGGCCTCTCCACGGCCGCCGTGCAGCGCCGTCTCAAGCGCTTGCGCGAGCTCGGCGTGATCCGGCGCGAAGTCGCCGAGCTCGATCCGCGCAAGGTCGGCCTGCCCGTGACCTGTATCGTCGGAGTCGATCTCGAGCGCGAAGGCGCGCAGGAGCTCGAGCGCTTCCGCCGGAAGATGCTCGCAAGTCCCGAAGTGCAGCAGTGCTACTACGTCACCGGCCAGAACGACTTCGTCCTCGTCGTCCTGGTCGCCGACATGGAAGCCTACGACGCGTTCACGCGCCGCACGCTGCTCGCCGACGGCAACGTGAAAAGCTTCACGACGCAGGTGACGCTCGAGCGCGTGAAGACCGGGAGCGGCGTCGTCCTGCCGCCGTGAAGAGGCGGATTGCGGGGTTCGATCGGATCGCCTTGCGGAATCCGGCACCGGCCCGCACGATCGCCGCGAAGCCGCGCGGGGTGTCGCGCGGCCCCGGGGCGTTCCTGTGCGCCGGCACCATCGGAAGCGGTGCGTCGGCCTCGCCGACGCGCGCCGATCAGAAGCTCCGCGAGAAGCCGACGAACATCATCGACGTCGCATCGGCACCCCGCTCGATGAACGGACTCGCCGTGATCTCGTCGGGAAGGCTGCTGTACTTGAACGAGGCCATCAGTGACCACTTCTCGCCGAGCGGCCGGAAATACGAAACGCCGATGCTCGGAATCGTCGCGGATCCCGGCTGGTAGGCCACGACACCGCGGGCGACTTCTTCGTCGAGCGTGCCGTAGTAGTAATTCGCC
>CAMLSI010000572.1 GCA_946482585.1 uncultured Lysobacteraceae bacterium | reverse complement strand
GACGAGGCTCGCCGCCGCCAGGGCGACAAATTCGTGCTCAAGGAGTTCCTCGACTCCCACGCCGACCTGTCCGATTGCGCCATGCTGAAGATCCGCTTCGAGCACATGGTCCGGCGGCGCGCGCTGGAAAGCGACAACAGCGGCTGGCGTTCCTACCCGGTGGAAATCACCGGCGTCATGGAGCGCGGCCAGTTCTCGCTGGAACTGGGTGTGGAGGTGGTCTACTCCAGCACCTGCCCGTGTTCGGCGGCGCTGGCGCGCCAGCTGATCCAGGAGCGTTTCCGCGAGGACTTCGCCACCGACGCGCCGCTGGATCCGGCCGCCGTGCTGTCGTGGCTCGGCAGCGAGCAGGGCATCTGCGCGACGCCGCACAGCCAGCGCAGTTCGGCCGAAGTCCGCGTCAAGCTCGCGAGCGGATTCGAGCTGCCCATCGTGGAATTGATCGACCGGGTCGAGGGCGCGCTCAAGACGCCGGTGCAGACCGCGGTGAAGCGCGTCGACGAGCAGGCGTTCGCGAAGCTCAACGGCGAGAACCTGATGTTCTGCGAAGACGCGGCACGACGCGTGCAGCAGGCGCTCGACGCCGATGAGCGCGTCGTCGATTTCTGGGTCCGCGCGTCGCACTACGAAAGCCTGCATCCGCACAACGCGGTCGCGATCGCGGCCAAGGGCGTGGTCGGTGGCTATGGCGGCGGCATGGACAGCTTCGCGCCGCTGCGGCGCTGACGCACCGACCGGTCGAGCCGGCGGGGCGCCATTGATCTGACTGGAAACACGACGCCGGCCATGTGCCGGCGTCGTCGTTATCCGGTTGCCGAAAATGCGCATCTGCGCTGCGCACGGCGCGGCTGCGGTGCGACGTCCCGGAGTCGTTAACCGGTCAATGCGAGTTTCCCGGCGCCTCTGTTGTGCCGCCGCATTGCAAATTTTTCGCGCGTCACGTAAATACGGCAAACCTGCGCGAGCGAACGACCAGCCACGTCGAGCAGGTTCAGTGGGGAAGAGATTCGTGGCGGAATTGGGGAAAACTCCGACAGCGACAAGCCGGCGCTCGCAGCATCGCGTGTTGCCGTCGACACTGCGTGCGTGCGCTGTTGCGGCCAAAGCGCATCTCACGCAAACTACGTCGGCCTTCGTACAATTCCGTTTGCGGATACTTGCGGTACGGGGGATTTCGTTTCATCGCTACGCCACGATCCGTACCACTCGTCTGGCACGGTACCGAAAGGTGCGTGTCATTGGGTGAATTGGGGAGCGGTCTGGATCGTCGATCCGCCGCAAAGAACACCTTCGAGTAGGAGTATATAAATGTCACGTCGCCACAATGTGTTGTCCTGGGCGGTACGCTACGCCCTGTTCGCCGGCAGTGCCGGCATCGTCGGTCTCGCTCCGTCGCTGGCGTTCGCCCAGCAACCCGCGCCGGCCGACGGCGAAGCTGCCCAGCTCGAACGCATCGAAGTCACCGGTTCGCGCATCCGCAAGGTCGATCTCGAAACCGCTCAGCCCGTGCTCGTGATCGACCGCGCCGAGATCCAGCGTCAGGGCTTCCAGTCCGTCGCCGACATTCTGCAGAACGTATCCTCCACCGGTTCGCCCGCGATCAGTCGCGCCGAGCCGCTGACTGCCGGCGAATCGCCGGGCGGTTCCTTCATCGATCTGCGCAACCTCGGTCCGCAGCGCACGCTGGTCCTCGTCAACGGCAAGCGGCTGGGCATCAATACCAACGGCCTGCAGGACGTCAGCACGATTCCGACCGCGATCATCCAGTCGGTCGAAATCCTCAAGGACGGCGCTTCGTCGGTCTACGGTTCCGACGCGATCGGCGGCGTCATCAACTTCATCACGCGCACCAACTTCGAAGGCATGGAGGCCAACGCGTACTGGGGACAGTTCAGTGAAGGCGACGGCGACATTCAGCGCTGGGACGCGACGCTGGGCTACAAGGGCGACAAGGGTTCGCTGATCGCCGTCGCCGAATACAGCGACGAAAAGGTGGTGCACGGTTCCGACCGCGACTTCTCGCGTTATCCGCGCGGCCAGTACCACCCGTTCCTCGGCTGGACCACGGTCAGCCAGTGGGGCGTGCTGGTGCGTTCGGCGGCCAACGGCGGCAACGCCGTGCTGAACCGCGGCGGCAACCCCTACGACATCACCAACTACCACCCGACCAACGGCGTGGCGCCCGACGGTGACGTCAGCAACACCAATATGCAGACCGATCTGCGTACGCCGATCGAAACCAAGAACCTGTTCGTCTCGGGTGACTACCAGATCGCCGACTGGATCCGCTTCAAGGGCGACGTGATGTACAGCGACCGCGACGCTACCCGTCAGGTCGCCGGCTATCCGTTCCAGAGCGCGGCGTTCCCCGGCACCACGATGTCGCGCGACAGCTACTACAACCCGCTTGGCAGTTTCCACAACCCGACCCCGGCCAATGCGACCGCGGTCAATTTCCAGCGCCGCACCTGGGAAATTCCGCGCGTCTCCGGCAGCAGCCTGCAGACCTTCCGCGCCACGCTCGGCCTGGAAGGCTCGTTCGAACTGGCCGAGCGCACGTTCGACTGGGATGTGAGCTATCTCTACACCCAGAACAAGCTGAACCAGTCGGCTTACGGCAACCTCAACACCCTGCGCGTCGCGCAGTCCGTCGGTCCGTCCTTCCTCAATGCCAACGGCCGCGTGCAGTGCGGTACCGCAGCCAACCCGATCGCGTTCTCGGCCTGCGTGCCGTGGAATCCGTTCCTGCCGTTCGGCCGCGTGGGCGATGGCGGCCTGACCAACAATCCGGAGCTGCAGAACTTCCTGTTCCAGGAAGAG
>CAMLSI010000571.1 GCA_946482585.1 uncultured Lysobacteraceae bacterium | reverse complement strand
ACCATGCCCAGCCCTTCGCCGAGCATCGTGCCGTCGGCCTGGTCCGAGAACGGCCGGCAGTCGCCGCTGGGCGACAACGCCGGCGTCTTGGAGAAACACATGTACATGAAGATGTCGTTGAGCGTGTCGACACCGCCGCTGATCACGACGTCGGAATCGCCGAGCTGCAGCTCGTTGACCGCCATCTGGATCGCCGAAAAACTCGACGCGCAGGCCGCATCGGTCACGCAGTTGGTGCCGCCCAGGCCCAGCCGGTTGGCGATGCGCCCCGCGACGACGTTGCCGAGCAGACCCGGGAACGACGCTTCCTGCCACGGCACGTAGTGCGCGGCGATGCGCTCGCAGGCCGCTTGTACTTCGTCTTCGGGCAGGCCCGTTTCGCGCAGCGCTTTCTGCCAGACCGGGCGCTGCAGGCGCGACACCAGCGAGAACAGCAGCTCCTGCGCGCTGGTGACGCCGAGGATCACCGAAATGCGCGAGCGGTCCATCGTCTCGAACTGCTCGCGCGCAGCGTCTTCGAGCACCGCGCGCGCCGCGATCAGCGCGAGCAGCTGCGAGGTGTCGGTAGCGGGGATCGTCGACGGCGGGATGCCCCAGCCGAGCGCATCGAAATCCATCGGAGCAAGAAAACCGCCGCGGCGCGCGTAGGTCTTGTCCGGCGCCGACGGATCGGCATCGTAGTAGTCGTCGATGCGCCAGTGTGTCGACGGCACCTCGGTCAACAGATCCTTGCCGGCGAGGATGTCGCGCCAGAAGCCGTTCGCGTCGTGCGAGCCGGGAAAGATCGCGCTGACGCCGACGATGGCGATCGGCTGGCGCTGCAAGGAACTCATGCTAGTGTCCTGTCCGGTGAGTTACATGAAGAGATCGCGCCCGGCTTCGGTCGCGGGTCCAGGCGCGCCGGCGAGTCGCGGCCGAGGACGGATGCGAGCATTCATGTGAACTCATCGGACAGAACACTCAGGGGCCTCGGACGGAAATCGAACGCGGACGGCGGGATCGCCAAGCCGAAGGTGCGCAGCTGCTGCGCGCGTGTGAGCACCGCGGCGCCTTCGAGCAGATTCAACGCGACTTGCACCGCGGTGCGCCTGGCGGGCGCTTCGAGGAAACTGCCCGCGACCCAGGTGTTGAACGCGCCCATCGCGGGGCCGCACCAGATCTGGAAATCGGTCAGCCGCTCGCTCACGCCGTCGATCGCCCAGCGGCTGGAGAGGCCGAGATAGGAGCGGAACACCAGCGCCATGCGGTGTTTCGGGTCGGATTCGGCGCGCGCGACTTGCGAGGGATCGCGCGAGGCCCAGAACGCGCGCGTCGATTCCCAGGCCTCGGCGAAGCTGGCACGCAGTATCTCCTTCTCGATCTTGGCCCGCTCGGCAGCGGCCACTGCTTCGAGCGACGGATACGCACGGTAGATTTCGTAGAGCTTCTTCGCGCGGATCGCGAACATCGTGCCGCGACGCAGGACCTGCACGTCGACGCCCATCTCGAACATGTCTGCCGCCGGCGCCATGATCACGTCGGCCATCGAGGCTTGTGCGAGCATCGCGCGCGCGCCGGCGCCGAGACCCGATTCCACGCAGGCCTGATTCACCGAGCCGGTCTGCACGTACGCCGCGCCGAGCGCGAAGGCGGACGCGAGCGCACCCGGCGTGCCGAGGCCGCCGGCGGCACCGACGCGGATCGGCCGCGCATAGCGCTGTTCGGCCGCGATGCGGTCGCGCAGCGCCGTGATGGTCGGCAGCAGCGCGGCCAGCGGACGGTTGTCGGTGTGGCCGCCGGAATCCGCTTCGCAGGTGATGTCTTCGGCCAGCGGCACGCGCGCGGCGAGATCGGCTTCGGCGCGCGTGAGCTGGTTGCGCGCGACCAACGCGTCGAGCATCGCGACCGGCATAGTCGCGATAAAGCTCTTCGCCACTTCCTCGCGCGAAATCTTCGCCAGCACGCGATGACGGCGCTGGATAGTGCCCGTGCTGTCGACCGTGAGGCCGCTCGCCGCGTAGCGCACGATTGCCGGCGTGAGCCCCATGAACGCCGACGCTTCGACGCAGCGCACGCCGCGCCGGATGAAGATATCCGCGACCGCGTCTTCGATCGCGGGCTCGCTCGGGCTGTGAATGAGGTTCGCGCCCCAGGGCAGCCCGCGCGGATCGAGCTCGCGGGCCAGTTCGTCGACCGCCGCTTCGACGCGCGCCAGCGACAGACCGGCAGCACCGAAGAAGCCGAGGCAACCCGCGCGCGCCATTTCGATCACGAGCCGGGTCGTGGCGATGCCGTTCGCCATCGCCCCCGCGACATAGGGGAAACGCGTGCCGTGCGTCTCGTTGAAGGTGCGGTCGCCGAGCCATTCGGGATACAGCGGCGGCAACATGCCGAGCACCGGCCATGCGCCGCTCTCGCCTGCAGCGACCAGTGCGCCGTCGAGCCCGACCCCGAGCCGGCCGTCGCGACCGTCGCGGATGACGGCCGCGGTGTGGCGCACCTGGGCGCAGGCGCCCGCGAGCTCGGCCGGCGCGAACGCGGGCGCTCCGCCGCGCCAATGCGCCGGCGCGTGGGGGGCAATCGTGGGGACGCTAGCCAAAACTGGCACTCAGTGGCACTTTAGGGGAGCGCCGTTATAGCCCTGCCGGAGCGGAAATGCCACCTCGTAGGCCGGATCACGGGAAAAGCGCCCGTCTCCCGCGATCTGAACGCGCGGCGCGTTGTTGCGACTCGTCGCCATACCGCGGGCATGCCTCCCCGGCGCGGCTGGCGCCGCACATTCGTCCACTCCATCGCTTCGCGATACAGGCACCTGTCCCGTGATCCGGTCCACACGCTCGGCGAAGAAGGCTGCAGTCCGT
>CAMLSI010000570.1 GCA_946482585.1 uncultured Lysobacteraceae bacterium | reverse complement strand
AACAGTTCGGTGCCCGCATGCGGCGCGATCAGGAGCGGTTTCGCGACATTGTCAAGGCGATGAAAATGAAGCCGGAGTAACGACGACGCGCACCGTTGACGCGTGGCTCGCCTTCGATGCCGACGGAGGCGTGCGAATCGAGCGTCACGCTGATGTCCGTGAGCCTTTCGGTCGCCCGCCGCATGAAAGCAGCCAGCCGGCGCATGTCAGCATCGGCGCCCGTCACGGGCAGCGCGATCGCCGTGTTCACGGGCACGACGACCGTCACGAACAGCCTGTTCACGAACAACACCGGCAACATCCTGCTGCACGCCGGCACGGCCCTGATCAGCAACACGACCTTCAGCAACAGCGTCGCCCAGGCCTTCTATTTCTTTCCCGACTCGGGACCGACCGCCGTCACGCTGCAGAACGTGACGATCGCCAACCAGAACAACCCCATCTTCTTCGACGGCCGCTTCGGTGCGATGAGCCTGACGATCGGCAATACGATCCTCTCGGGCACGACTAACGCGTTCGCCGTCGGCCCCGCCGTACCGACGATCACTTCGCTCGGCGGCAACATCAGCAGCGACGCCACGCTCGCGCTCACCGGTCCGGGCGATCTGCTCAGTACGAATCCGGTGCTCGCGCCGCTCGGCGACTACGGCGGCACGACGCAGACGCGCGCCCTGCTGCCGGGCAGTCCCGCCATCGATCACGGCGTCGCGGCGGGCACGCCGGCCGCCGATCAGCGCGGCATCGCACGGCCGCAACTCGGCGGCATCGACACGGGCGCCTACGAATCGCGCGGCTTCGCGCTCGCGCTGAACGGCGGCAACAACCAGGTCGCCATGTTGAACTCGGCCTTCGCCAGTCCGCTGTCGGTCGCCGTCAGCGCGAACGCCGCGGGCGAACCGGTCGACGGCGGCCGCGTGACATTCGTGCCGCCGGCCAGCGGCGCCAGCGCGAGCCTCGCGCCAAATCCGGCGACGATCGCGTCGGGCGTCGCGAGCACGACCGCAACGGCGAACGGCACGCTCGGCAGCTACGCGGTTACCGCGAGCAGCGCTGGCACGCCGGGTCCGGTGAGCTTCAACCTCGAAAACAGCACGATCCCGGTGACGCTGCAATCCTTCGACGTGGAGTAAGGCCGCACAGCCGTATCGCCCGGCGCCGCCCGTCGTCCATTCCAGCTTGCGGCACGATACGGGGTGGTCCGGCCAAGCGTATTGGGGAAACGCCGTTGCACAGTCTCTCTTGCACGCCGCGGCAATGACTGCGCGCGCCGTGCGGCCCGGCGACGGCGTGCGCAGCCGGAGGCGCGAAGGCGTTGCCCCTTCGCGAACCAACAGGCTGCTCGGATTTCCCCGCCCCCTCGCCCGGCAAGCTGACACCGGGCAGGCAACGCTCCCCACCCCGATCGCTGAGGCCTGCGCGGCGTTCAAGACGCCCCACCGGCGGACGGGTCAGGCGGAGATGGGTTTCGCCGCCCGGTTCCGGCAGCGAATCGGCCACGCGCAACGATGTGGAAAACGAGCCATGCCCCACATCGGACGGCAGCCCGAGCCGTCATCGCCAATACGACCGGGCCGATCTCACGGCTCGTTGCTACCGGGCCACGGCTGCGAACCCGCCTCGATCGCATTCTGCAGGGTGTTCCCGCAGGCCCCCGGCTCCCCGCAGGTGCTGACCAGTGGCGTTGCGAGATTGGCATGCAGGATATTGAGGTAGTACGTCTCGCCCGGCTGCAGTCGGCAGAACGCCGGAATCTCGGACCCCACGGTCCAGAACAGCGCCGAACTCGACGGGGCTCCGTTCTTGATGCAGGCCGCCGTCAGCGGCGGCGCCGGCGTTGCACTGAAGTCGCCGCAGGACTTGCTGATCGTCCACGACATCGTCGGTGCCTGCAGATCCGTCTTCTCCAGGCGAAACTTGCCCAGGGTCGGGGTCGCCAGGGTGGCCGGCACGGTGAACTCCAGCGCGACGTAACTGTTGTGCGGAATGAAAATGCGCTGATTGAGGTTCACCGTCCCCGGAAACGGCCTCAGTGGCGTCACATCGTCGAAATAGCCGTAGATGGCCGAGAACTGCGTGGCGTCGGCCGTGCGGCCGACAGTATTGCTGAACGCAACGTAGGCACTGGTGAGGCGCGTCAATCCGGCCGGAGCGACACAGCTGCCGGTGCCCGGCACCGATACCGTGCGTTGCGAAGTCACGGGCGCCGCGACGCCGTCGCGCCGGCAGGTCAATGCGAAGGTGTAGCTACCCGCCGCCGGCAAGGTCACGGTAGTGCTCTGCGTGGTTGCGCAGCTCGCCGCACTGGTGCAGATGTCCCCGCTCGTCGGCCAGCCCGGTACTGCAACCGGAAACGTGCTGGCTGTATAGCTGCAGCGATCGGCATCAGCCGACCATTGCACCGTGTGCGATGTCCCGATGGTGCTGCTCGCCGGCAGTTCGGCGGCATCGAGCCCATTGGTGATGACCGGCGGAAGCGGCGCCTCGCCGGTCGGACAGTTCGCGCCGAACGTGCCGTTGAGGATCAGGTTTCCGCCGGTATCCATCGAGACACCCGCGGCGTCCGACGCGATCACGCAGGTCCTGGGTACACCGCCCGGCGCGGTCCAGTTCACGTGTACGCCGACCTGTGCGGATGCGGCGCTCCCGTAGAGGAATGAGGCGACCGAGGTGAGAAGGATGCTGCGTGGAAACGCCATGCTGAGTTGCCCCTGAGTCCGGTTCGAACCCCATCTTCGGAGCTACCCGCTCGCGCAGCGCTAACCGTCGGTTAAGCGCCGATGACGATTGAGCGAGCCATGAAAAAAGCGGCCGACTGCAAGCCATTGCCATCAAACCGCACGCGCTTGCCTGCCGGCC
>CAMLSI010000569.1 GCA_946482585.1 uncultured Lysobacteraceae bacterium | reverse complement strand
GCGACGCGCTCGCGCTTGAGCATGTCGTCGAACTGCGCGCGCGACAGGTAGGGCGAGCCTTTCGTCGCCGACGGATCGCCGGCGACGGTCGTGCCGGGACTCTCGACGACATCGGCCGTGCCGTCGCCCTTGTCGACGATCTGGAGCACGCTCGGCGGCACGCCGGCCGGCAGTTCGGCCATCCATGCGTCGCCGAGCGAGACGCGGCGGCCGACCTCGGCTTTCAGGCGTCGCTGCAGATTGCGATGGTCGAAGAATCCGGCCGCGTCGCGGCCGGCCTTGACGGTCGGGCCGACGTGGTTGAGCTCGGCGAGCAACTGGTAGTTCGTCAGCGATTTGACGTCGACCTTGCACGGATCCCAGTCCGCCGCGTGGTCGACCTTCGCGGGCCCCTTGGTCACCGAGGGGTCGACGACCGCCGGAGGCTGCTCGCATTTGCCCTTCGGATCCGACAGGTCGTAGCTGTCGGGCGACGGCGTGTCCGGCGGAGCGCGCCGCACGACGTCGCCGCCCTGCAGCGCATGCGCCAGCTCGTGGCCGAGCAGACGCTGTCCGTCGCGCGTGCCGCGCGCGTACTCGCCGGCGCCGAACGCGACGTGATCGCCGAGGTTGAACGCGCGCGCGCCGATCCGCGCGGCGCTCGCGGCCGCGCTCGGGTTGTCGTGCACGCGGATCGAGGACAGGTCGGCGCGCCAGCTCGCTTCGAACGGCGAGCGTTCCGATGGCGACAGCGCGCGCGAGCTGCCGAGATCGAGATTGCCGGCGTCGCGCGATGCGGCGCGGCGCGATGGCTTGCGGCGGATCAGCGCATCGGCCTTCGCGCGGCAGCCCGCGCAGGTCGGCGCACCGGCCGCGCACGTGCAGGACGAGGGGCGACCGGCGAGCGCGAGGTCGGCCATGCGGTCGGCGTCGCGCTCGAGCGGATCGTCGGCCGCGCCGATCAGCGATTTCGCGCGCAGCGTGCCGGCATGGAAGAACTGCTGCAGCGCTTGCGCGTCGGTCGTGCGCGCCGTTTCGCGCGCCGGTGTCGGCTTCGCTGCGGTGCGCTCGGCCGGCGCCGGCGATTTCTCGGCGGTCTTCATGGGCGGCAGCCGTAGAGTTCTTCGTATTCCCAGACGAAGTCGGGATCGAGGTCGTAGCCGTTCATTTCGGCCAGCATCACTTCGCCCTGATAGAACTGGCAGACGCCCTGCGGGTTGCGGCCGACGCTGAACCACGCGGCGGTTTCCGCGAAGCGGTGCGGATCGGCCAGGACTTCCATGCCTTCCACGAAGCCGTCGACGAGCTTGCGGCCGCCGATGTCGCCGAGGATGCTGCCGACGATCGTGACGCCGGCGACGCAGAGGAACGCGCCCGGGCCGGTCGCGCCGCAGATCGCCGCGCGGCCGAGCGCGTTCGCGACCCAGCCGCCGACCGCGCCGCCGCCCCAGCCCGACGCTTCTTCGAGAATGACGCGCTGGCGTTCCTTGCCCGGCGCGGCGTTCGCGATGCGCTGCGCGGAGTTGTACGCACCGTAGAGCATCAGCACCGTGCCGCCGACGCGGATCGCGCCGCCGGCGAGCATCGTCGGGCCGATGCGTTTGCGCGCGAGGTTCGGGCCGAGGTCCGCGTCGCCGAAGAAGTACTTGTCGGCCGGATCGAGGAAGCGCCTGGAGCTGCCGCCTTCCTCGGGCACGAACGGCACCGGTTCGTGCGGAGCGAGCCCGAGCGCGCGCTGGTGCGGCTCGATCGGCACGTTGATGCAGTTGCGCGTCGCCGGCGGGCAGCCGCCTTCACCGAACGCCTCGTTGAACGCCGAACTGCCCTGCGGCGGCGGGCTGTAGGTATACGTGCGGCCGGCATAGTCGGGGGCGACGTCGTCGAGATAGTTCGCGTAGCCCGACGCGTCGACGTGAGGGCCGGTCTGATAGACGACACTCGCGCGCGGGCTGTACGGAAACATCCAGTCGGGCGCGAAGCTGCCCGGCACGCCGCGGTTGAGCGCGGCCGTCGCACTGCTGCCCCTGAACGTGCGCGCGAGCCAGGCGAACGGGCCTCCGATGCGACTGCGTTCCAGGTCGGACCAGATGTGCGTCCGCAGTGGCGCGCGGAAGCCGCGCACGGTCGAGAACTCGCCGCCGACACGCGACCAGTCGGAGATGTGCGAGCCTTCCCACATGATGCCGGTCGTGTTCGCCGGCAGGTCCAGCAGTCGCGACGGCGCCTGGCACGTCATGCCGTAGCCGGCCGCGTGCATCAGCGTGTCCATCGCGGTGTATTCGTTTTCCGGCAGCAGAGTCGGGTCGAGGCCGGTCTGCGCGCGGAACTCGTCGTAGGTCAGTTGTTTGACATCGAAGAACTCGGCGTCGGCGAGTTCGTCGGCCGGTTCGTCCCAGCCGTCCTCCGCGCTTTCCCAGTCGTCGTACTCGTCGCGGTGCACGCGATGCGCGTCGCCGCCATGGCGCACGTGCGACAGCTCGTGCGCGATCAGGCGGCGGCCGTCGCGCGAGTGCGGCTGGAACTCGCCGGCGCCGAAATGGACGTCGTTGCCGCGCGTGAACGCGCGCGCGCCGAGCGCCGCGGCCGCGCGCTGCGAATCCGGGCCAGTGTGGATGCGCGCCGCGCGCACGCGTGCGTCGCCGCTGCCGCCGTCGCGCAACGGCCGGCCTGCGAGCGCGGCACCGGCGTCGCGCTCGGCGCGCGCCTCGTCGGCGTCGTGCTTGTGTCCGACCTGCGCCGACGCGTCGCCGAACAGCGACTGCGCGACGAAGTTGTCGAGCGATGCGCGCGAGCGGCTGCGGTGCGCCGGCAGGTACAGCCCGCTCGGCGAGCGCAGGTACGCCGGGAACCGGTAGGTGCGCATGTCACGCCTCCGCGCCGTGACGCGGGCGCGC
>CAMLSI010000568.1 GCA_946482585.1 uncultured Lysobacteraceae bacterium | reverse complement strand
GATGCAGGCGAAACTGCCCGTGCGCCTGACCGTGCTGATCCCGGCCGTCGAGAACGCGGTCGCCGGCAACGCCTACCGGCCGGGCGAGGTCATCACGACACGCGCCGGCATCACAGTCGAGATCGACAACACCGACGCCGAGGGCCGCCTCGTCCTGTGCGATGCGCTCGCCTACGCCGCCGAGCAGAAGCCCGACCTGATCCTCGATTTCGCGACGCTGACCGGCGCCGCGCGCATCGCGCTGGGCCCCGACCTGCCCGCGCTGTTCTGCAATCGCGACGACATCGCGCAGCAGCTGCTCGATGCCGGCACGGCGCAGCAGGATCCGCTCTGGCGCATGCCGCTGTGGCGTCCGTACCTGACCATGCTCGAGTCGGGCATCGCCGATCTCGCCAACGCCGGCCCGTCGCGACACGCCGGCGCCGTCACCGCCGCGCTCTACCTCGAACGCTTCGTGCCCGATTCGATTCCGTGGGCGCATCTGGACGTCTATTCGTGGAACGACGGCGAACGCCCCGGCAAGCCCAAGGGCGGCGAGGCACAGGGACTGCGCGCGTACGTCGAGTTCCTGCGCAAGCGCTACGGCACGCCGTAACCGGAACCGCCTCCGGCGGTTCCCGACGTCGCCGATCGGGCGCCGGATGCGCGTGACGCTATCGCTGCGGCGCGGCGCCGAATTGTTCGTGCCAGCTCCGACGGCTCGCATGGACGAGCGCGAGCAACGCCGGCCATTTCGCCGAGACGGCGGCTTCGAGTTCGTCGTAGTCGCTTTCCCGCTGAACCGGATACGTCTCCGTCATCCGCAGCGCGACTTCCCCTCTGACGGGGTCGTTTCCCTTCAACCACGCAGCCCTGAGACTCAACAGCTCCGCGCCGTTGTCTTCCAGCGTCCAGATCATCCGATCGAACAGTTCCGACAGCGCGCCCAGCGGCAGGCCGGGCGCGCGATGCTCGATCAGATAGTCGGCGATGCTGGCGATTGACTTCACGACGATTCCCCCACGGCACTCTGCTGCGGATCGTAGTGCACGCGACGCGGCCGTGGCGGAGTTCCTGCCCTGCAATCGCGGAGGCCGCCAACGAAAAAGCCCGGCTGCAGCCGGGCTTTTTTCGTTGGTGTCGAATCAGGTGCTGCGCGTCAGTCGACGCTGATCCGCGCACCCGGGTGCGGTTGCGGCAGTACCTGCTGCGCGAGCTTGGTGTCGGCGCGGATCAGGCCGACTTCGTCGGAGAGGATGTGTGCGGCCTCTTCGAGCGCGACATCCTTGCGCTGCTTGGCCTGCTTCTCCCGTTCGACCTGGCTCTTGATGCTGCGTTCGTCGGCCTGCAGGCCGTCGTCGCCGGCCTGCGCGACGGGCCGGCTTTCGTCTTCGGCGGCGCGGCCTTCGCTGACCGCGGTCGTCGCCGCGGTCGCGATGGACACGTCGGAGACTTCGGTCTTCTCGATCGCGGCGCGCTCGGCATCGCGGGTCTTCTTGCGCGCTTCCTGATCGTCGCGTTCCTTGCGGCGCTCGGCTTCGTTCAAGGAAACCGTCTTCTCCGCGCGCATGCGCTTCACTTCGGCCTGGTCTTCGGCGTAGTACTGCCATTCCTTCGACTTGGCCGTGCGCGCCTCGTGGCGCGTGGCGAGCATCGGCAGGATCGGCTTCAGGTCGGCGACCGCTTCGTACTTGGCCGGCGTGATCGAACTCCACGGCAGCGCATTCGGATAGCTCGATTCGCCGAATTCCTTGGCCTCGCCGCCGTCGGGGAATGCGATGTCCGGCACGACGCCGCGCAGCTGCGTGGTGCCGCCGTTGATGCGGAAGAACTGCGCGCTCGTCATCTTGAGCTCGCCGTACTTCGGCTTCTCGTTCTGCGCGGCGTTGTCGAGGTCGACGAGCATCTGCACGGTGCCCTTGCCGAACGTCGGTTCGCCGATGATGACGCCGCGGCCGTAATCCTGGATCGCCGCCGCAAAGATTTCCGACGCCGACGCCGAGCCGCGATTGACCATGACCGCGAGCGGACCGTCCCAGATCATGCCGCTCTGCTGATCTTCCTCGGCCTCGACGCGACCCTGCGCGCTGCGCACCTGCACGACCGGGCCCTGGTTGATGAACAGGCCGGTGAGCTCGGTCGCCTCGCTGAGGCTGCCGCCGCCGTTGTTGCGCAAGTCGATCACGACACCGTCGACCTTTTCCTGCTTGAGCTCGGCGAGCAGCTTGGCCGTGTCGCGCGTCGCGCTCTTGTAGTCGCGGTCGCCGCGGCGGCGCGCATCGAAGTCGAGATAGAACGTCGGCAACTGGATCACGCCGACGCGGCGCGTCGTCGCGCCGTCCTTGACCTCGATGATCTGCTTCTTCGCGGCCTGCTCTTCGATGCTGACCTTCTTGCGCACCAGCGACAGCGTCTGGTGCTTCGCATCGGGGCCGCCGTCGGCCGGCAGCACTTCGAGGCGCACGACCGTGTCTTTCTGACCGCGGATCTGTTCGACGACGTCGTCGAGGCGCCAGCCGATCACGTCGTTGATCGGGCCGTTCTCGCCCTGGTCGACACCGAGGATGCGATCGCCGACCTTGAGCTTGCCCGACAGCGCAGCCGGGCCGCCGGGCACGATCTCACGGATCGCGGTGTATTCGTCTTCGCGCTGCAGCACGGCGCCGATGCCTTCGAGCGACAGCTTCATCGAGATGTCGAAATTCTCGCTCGCGCGCGGGCCGAGGTAATTCGTGTGCGGCTCGATCGAGGTCGCGTACGCGTTCATGAAAGTCTGGAACACGTCTTCGCCGTTGATCTGCGAAACGCGATCGCCGAAACCGGCGTAACGCTTGTCGAGCGTCTTGCGGATTTCGTCGTCCTTCTTGCCGGCCAGTTTCAGGCGCAGCACGTCGTTCTTGACGCGCTTG
>CAMLSI010000567.1 GCA_946482585.1 uncultured Lysobacteraceae bacterium | reverse complement strand
GAGAACCTGCGATGCGCAACCCCGTCACCGACATTCCCGCCGCCGCTTCCGCCGACGCGCTAGCGCACTTCGAGCGGCAGTTCGCGTTTGAGACCGACTGCTGGGACACGCACGAAGCAATCAGCGCCGGCAAGCCCGGTTTCGTGCTGCTCGATGTGCGTGGCCCGGCGCTGTACGCGAAAGGGCATGTGCCCGGCGCGATCAACCTGCCTCACGGCAAGATCATCGCGTCGAAGATGGCCGAATGGCCTGACGACACGCTGTTCGTCACCTACTGTGCCGGCCCGCACTGCAACGGTGCCGCGCGCGCGGCCGTGCGTCTCGCGCGGCTCGGGCGTCCGGTGAAGATCATGGCCGGCGGCATCACCGGCTGGATCGATGAAGGGTTTGCGCTGAAGACGCTCGACATCGCCGCGTAGCCCCGGCGCTGTGTGGGCCCGCCCGTTCAAGAATGGGGCTCTGCCGACGGCCGTCGCACACGTCTAGCGCGAAATCGATGCGCCGAAGATCAACGTCGCCGAACGACATAAGCGCCAATGTCAGCAATGTAGACAATGCTTGACGCGTCCCGATGTTCGCGCGAGAGTCGGCCGACCCGCGGTCCGGCACGATCCGGTCCGCACGATCACTCATCGGAGGGGGCTCATGAGTCGCAGCAAGAAACCGGACGAGCGCATCGCCTACGCGAAGATCCATCCGTCCATCGGCATCGCGCGCGTCGGCAATTCGAAGAAGAATGACGGCTACTTCATCGGCCCGCAGGTCGTCGAACCCGAGCCGAAACCGCCGGGCTTCTATCGCGACAGCGGTGGAGCGCTCAAGCGCGAAGTCGCGCAGTTCCGCATCTACGGCTACGACGCCGCCGGCCGTGTCGTGCGCGAACTGCGCATGGATGAAGGCGCCGAGATCGAGTGGACCGTCGAACTCGCGAACCACAAGGCCGCCTGGTACAACTTCGAACTCGCGCTCGACATTCCCGAAGCCGCGACCACGACACCCTCGACGCGGCGCAACGCCACGATCAAGGGACCGGAGCGCAAGAAGCTCTCGATCGAACCCGGTCCGCGCCGCATCGATGCGCCCGACACGCAGGGCAAGAAATACCATTTCGACGGCGGCAAATTCCTCGGCATCGCGGTCGGGCTCGGCGAACTGCGCACCGATGCGCAGGGCCGCCTGCTCGTGTTCGGCGGCCTCGGCAAATCCGGTTCGGTCGACGGCAAGCCGCCGGTCACGTTCGCGAACAACGACGGCTGGTACGACGACACCAGCGACGGCCCGGTGACCGCGCGCGTGCAGCTCGACGGCCGCGAGCTCGAAGTCGCGCCGGCCTGGGTCGTCGTCGCCCCGCCGAACTACGGGCCGCAGCAGAAGGCCGTGCGCACGATGTACGCGCTCATGACCGACATGGCGATCCAGGCGGGCCAGTTGCCCGCGGCGATCCGTCCGTCGTTCCAGCACGACCTGCTGCCGATCTTCACGGCGCTGTGCGATCTGCAATGGGTCAACGCCGGTTTCGCCGCGGGCTTCGGCTACGGCATGCCGCAGCATCTGCTCGATCCGAACCTGCTGCGCAAGCTCTCGCAGCCCGGCGACACCTATGAGGAACTGCGCCGCACGATCGCGAATTCGTTCCGCGATCCGGCCTATCAGGATGCCTCGATGAAACCCTGGCCCTGGATCTACGGCGATGCGATGAACGTCCCCATGCCGCCGATCCCGCGCGCGATGGCGGCGCTGACGACGACGCAGCTCTATCTGCTCGATCAGTGGGCCAACGGCCATTTCATCGCCGACTACGATCCGGATGCCAGGCCGCCGCGCACCATCGACGACGTGCCGGTCGCCGAACAGCCGGCGATGCTCGACCGCGCCGCGCTCGAATTCTGCCTCGCCGATGCGTTCCATCCCGGCTGCGAAATGACTTGGCCCGTGCGGCACGCCACCATGTACCTGGAGCCGTATCGCTGGCGTCACCGCGCGAAGGACAATCCCGAACCCGACTACGGCACCACGCTGACGCCGGCCGATGCGATGTCCTACAACGGTCCGCTCTACGCGCAGTTCCCCGGCTCGATCACGCGCTGGATGGCGATCCCGTGGCAGACCGACACGGCGAGCTGCCGCTCCGGCTACGAGCCCGACTACGATCCGTATCTGCCCACGTTCTGGCCGGCACGCGTGCCGAACCAGGTGCTAGATGCGGAAAACTACAAAAAAGTCATGAACGCGAAGCTGCCGCGCGAAGAACGCCTGGCCGCGTTCAACGACCGCGCCGACTGGGATCGCACGCTCGGCGTCGGCTACCAGAATCAGCTCGTGAACATGGTCAAGCACTTCGACCGGCAAGGCATCGTCGAAGTGCGTCCGGGCATTCCCGACGATCCCGATTTTCCGCCCGTGATGCAGGTCGAAGACCGCGGCGGCAAGGACATGACCGAGCAGGAACGCACGGCCACCGACGCCGCGATGCGCAAAGTCGCGCGACTCGGGACACCGACGACCAGCGTGTAGCCGGTGCGTGCCGGCGACTGGGACGCGATCATCGTCGGCGCCGGGCCTGCGGGCTCGGCGCTGGCGTGTCGCCTGAGCCCGCAGCGCCGCGTGCTGCTGCTCGAGCGCGCGCCGGTGCGCGCGGCCACGACGCCGCGCATCGGCGAATCCCTGCCCGGCGCCGCGCACGTACTGCTGCAGCGCTGCGGCGCGTTCGATCGGTTCCTCTCGGCCGGGCATGCCGAGCGCGGCGCCACCGTGTCGCAGTGGGAAAGCGGCGAACCGCTCTGGTTCGATCATCTGCGCGATCCGAACGGCGCCGGCTGGCACCTCGATCGCACGCGCTTCGACGCGGATCTGCGCGGCCACGGTTTTTCCGTCGATGAGTTTCATGATGT
>CAMLSI010000566.1 GCA_946482585.1 uncultured Lysobacteraceae bacterium | reverse complement strand
CGGCCGGTGCCGGGCTCGAAGCCCTTGGTCGCCCAGGCCAGGCCGCGGAAGCGCGCAGCGCCGCGCCGGCGGTCGCCTGCGCGGCCGGCTCGACGGTATTCCGGTCGCGATCAAGGACAACATCGACGTCGCCGGCTGGGTCACGACGGCCGGGCTGCCCGCGCGCCGCGAGCGTATCGCAACGAGCGACGCCGCGGTCGTCTCGCGACTGCTCGGCGCCGGCGCGGTCATTCTCGGCAAGACCAATCTCGACGAGGGCGTGCTGGGTGCGTCGACCAACAACCCGCACTATGGCGCGACGCGCAATCCGTGGCAGCCCGACTACGCTGTCGGCGGATCCTCGGGCGGCGCGGCGGCGGCTGTTGCGGCCGGCCTTTGCGTTGCCGCCGTCGGTTCCGACAGTCTGGGTTCCGTGCGCATTCCGGCGAGCCATTGCGGCGTGTTCGCGCTGAAACCGACACACGGCGAAATCTCGGCGCGCGGCCTCGTGCCGGCGGCGCGGCGGCTCGACACGATCGGACTGATCGCGCGCAGCGTCGACGACCTGACCGTGCTGCTGCAGGTGCTCGCCGGTTACGACGCGGACGATCCGCGCTCGCGCAAGCGCCGCGTCGCCTTCGCGCCGCCGGACTGGGAGCCGGGCCGCCTGCGCTGCGGCATTCCGCGCGATCTCGCCGGCCTCGGTGCGACCCCGGTGGTGCTGGCGGCGTTCGAACAGGCGATCGCGAGCCTGCGCCATGAACTCGGCGAGCAGCAGGCGATCGATTTTTCCGACTATCCCCTCGCGAGGGCGCGCCGCGCGGGCTTGCTGCTGATGGAGGCGGAGATGCGGCAGACCTTCGCCGACGATCTGGCCGACACGCAGCGGCCGCTGTCGGCCGCCTTCCGCGGCCTGCTCGATTTCGCCGCGACGAAATCGGCGAGCGACTACGTCGCGGCGGATCGAATGCTCGATGCGTCGGTACTGAAGGCGCGGCGCGTGTTCGCCGGCGTCGACGTGCTCGTGCTGCCGACGACGCCCTGCACCGCGGCGCGGCTCGACGAACCCGAGCCTGCGGAACAGGCGCAATTCACGGCGTTCGCGAGCCTTGCCGGTTGTCCCGCGGTCAGCATTCCGATGGGACGCTCGAGCGAAGGATTGCCGCTCGGCCTGCAGTTCGTCGGCCCGCCGGGATCCGACCTGCGTCTGCTCGAACTCGCCGAAGTTTGCGCCGCGGCACTCGATGCGACACCGGACTACCCAGTCGGCGGATTCGGGAAATAGCGGCGGGGAACGGCAGCGACCGCGTTCGCACAGCCTCATTCTCCGTACCGTTCCCTGACCCCGCGCCCATGCTCTCCGGTCTCCGCGTCCTCGACCTCTCCCGCATCCTCGCCGGTCCGTGGTGCACGCAGCTGCTCGCCGACTACGGCGCCGACGTGGTCAAGGTCGAGAAGCCGGCCGGCGGCGACGACACGCGACGCTGGGGGCCGCCGTTCCTCGATACGGCCGACGGCGACGCGGTCGCCGCGTATTTCCTCTGCTGCAACCGCGGCAAGCGTTCCCTCGCACTGGATTTCTCCGTCGAGGAGGGGCGGGCCATCGTGCAGCGGCTGGCGGAACGATCCGATGTGCTTGTGGAAAATTACCTTCCGGGCACGCTCGCGCGCTACGGCCTCGACTACGCGAGCCTGTCGGCGCGCAATCCACGGCTGATCTATTGCTCGATCACGGGCTTCGGACAGGACGGACCGAATGCGCACCGCGCGGGCTACGACGCGATGATCCAGGCCGAAGCCGGACTCATGTCGCTGACCGGCGCGGCCGACGGCGAACCGATGAAAGTCGGCATCGCCGTCAGCGATCTCATGTGCGGCATGTATGCGGCGACCGCGATCCTGGCCGCACTGCACGAGCGCACGCGTACCGGCCGTGGCAGCCGGCTCGATCTCGCGCTGTTCGATTGCCAAGTCGCCTGGCTCGCGAATCAGGGCATGAATTTCCTCGTCGGCGGCGCCGTGCCGGCGCGTCACGGGACGGCGCATCCGAACATCGCGCCGTACCAGGCGTTCGCGACGGCCGACGGTCACCTGATGCTCGCCGTCGGGAATGACGATCAGTTCCGCCGTTTCTGCGCTGCCGCGGGTCTGGCGGTGCTCGCCGACGATCCGCGTTTCGCGACGAATGCGTCGCGGGTCGCGGCGCGTGATGCGCTGACGGCGATCGTCGCGGCGCGTCTGGCCGAGGCGACGACCCTGCACTGGCTGGACCGGTTCGACGCGGCCGGCGTGCCGGCCGGGCCGGTCAACGATCTGGCCGCGGTGTTCTCTCACGCGCAGGTCGGGGCGCGCGGACTGCGCGTCGATCAGCCGCATCCGCACTGGGGCCCGGTGCCGCAGGTCGCGAATCCGCTGCGTCGCGATCAGTGTCCGCAGCTGGCGCCGCGCCCGCCGCCGGCGCTCGGTCAACACAGCGGCGAGGTGCTGTCCGAGCTCGGCTTGGATGCCGAAGCCTGCAATGCGCTGCGCGCGCGCGGCGTCGTCGGCGGCCGCGAAGGCTGAGCGCAGTCATGAGCGAGATGCCCGGAGCGCTGTCGCCGCAGTGGCAGACCTTGCCGGCGCTGCCCGGCGCCGCGCTGCGTTTCGCGACCGGCCTGTTCGCCGATCCGGCCGCATTGTTCGCGCGGCTGCGCGCGGAGATCGCCTGGGAACAGCATCATCTGACGATCTTCGGCCGTCGCGTCGCGTCGTCGCGGCAATCGTGCTGGATCGGCGACGCCGACGCGGTCTACACGTATTCAGGCACGCGTTTCGCGCCGCACGCGTGGACGCCTGCCGGCGCTGCGCCACGATGCGATCCAGCTGCTCGGCGCGATGGACGCGACCGGGCGTCGATGCTCAACAAGTCGGCGAGCC
>CAMLSI010000565.1 GCA_946482585.1 uncultured Lysobacteraceae bacterium | reverse complement strand
CGAACATCCAGGAAATGGGCCAGCTCGGCCTCATGGGCATCGAAGTGCCGGCCGAATACGGCGGCGCCGGCATGGATTCGATCTCCTACGTGCTCGCCATGATCGAGATCGCGGCCGCGGACTGCGCCCACTCGACCATCATGTCGGTCAACAACACGCTGTACTGCAATGGCCTGCTGAAGTTCGGCACGCATGAACAGAAGCTCGCCTACGTCGCGCCGATCGCATCGGGCAAGGCCATCGGCGCCTTCGCGCTGACTGAGCCGCAGTCGGGCTCCGACGCGACCGCGATGCGCTGCCGCGCCACCAAGCAGGCCGACGGCAGTTTCGTCATCAACGGCAAGAAGAGCTGGATCACCTCGGGCCCGGTCGCCAAGTACATTCTGCTGTTCGCGATGACCGATCCCGAAAAGGGCGCACGCGGCATCACCGCGTTCATCGTCGACACCGATCGCGCCGGCTTCCACCGCGGCAAGACCGAACCGAAGCTCGGCATCCGCGCCTCGGCGACCTGCGAGATCGAATTCTCCGACTACCGCGCCGACGCGGCCGAAGTCATCGGCCAGGAAGGCGAGGGCTTCAAGATCGCGATGGGCGTGCTCGATGCGGGCCGCATCGGCATCGCGTCGCAGGCCGTCGGTCTTGCGCGCGCCGCGTACGAAGCGACGATCGCGTACTCGCAGGAACGCAAGGCGTTCGGCCAGTCGATCGGCAGCTTCCAGATGACGCAGGCCAAGATCGCCGACATGAAGTGCAAGCTCGACGCGTCGCACCTGCTGACTCTGCGCGCCGCATGGGCCAAGCAGCAGGCGCAGGAAAACGGCGGGCGTTTCTCCACCGAGGCGGCCGTGGCCAAGCTCACCGCGTCCGAATCGGCCATGTGGATCACGCACCAGGCCGTGCAGATCCACGGCGGCATGGGCTATTCCAAGGAAATGCCGCTCGAACGCTATTTCCGCGATGCGAAGATCACCGAGATCTACGAAGGCACGAGCGAGATCCAGCGCATGGTGATTGCGCGGAACGAGACGGGACTGCGCTGAATCTACACGGGCCGCGCCGCGTAAACCGGCGCGGCTCCTGCCTGTTCGCGACGCCGAGAGTTTCGCCGCCCCAGCGACACGTTGAGGCCGTCCGTTGCCGTCTATACTGGCCCGAGCGGACGAGGGGACGCCATGCGCGCTGGGACTCGGTCAACGTCGTTGGCGGCGATTGTCATTGCCGCGATCTTCCTCTACGGCTGCGCGTCATTCCGCAGGCCACCGTCAGAGCCGCCACCGCCCCAGCTGCCGACGACCGCCTGCGCGGAACGGGACGACGATCGAGACGGCGTGGGCAACTGCGATGACAGCTGTCCGGCGACGCCGCCGGGTGTTGCCGTCGGACCGGACGGGTGTCCGGCTATGGCGCCCGTCGATGAGGACACACCGCGTTTTCCGGCCAAGCCGCCGCCGCCCTCGGATTCGGCGCAATTGCTCAATGCCGATGTCGGGATAACGACGGGATCGTCGCTGGGTGAGGTCGACGACGCCGTCTGTGCGGCGTTGCGCCGCGCCGACTATGCCGATCTTGGCCACTATCTCTATCCCGGCGGCTTCGCGCTCGTTGCGCGCCTCGAACGCATACATCCCGACGGCCGGCCTTTTTCCGGTATCGCGCGCTGGCTGCCGTACGCACAACCCATGACGCTGGCCACGTTCGACGTCGCGCGTTATCTGCGCATGCTCGTCAACGCTGATCAGGGCTATTACCGACTGGTGGTTTTTATCGTCAGTGACCGGCCAATCGTATTTTCTGACGCGGTTTCCACATCTAGATTCGTGGACGATTTTTCCAATCCCGGCGCGACTTCGCTGCCGCAGGAAACGCGTGCCGGTACCTACGGCGGCAACCACCGTATTACCGTGCTCGTCTACGAAATGACGCAGCGTGCCGTAGGTCGCCCCGCAATCAGCACGAGACTCGGCCTGACTGCGCGCCAGCATCTCGAGCGCTCGCGCGTCATGGTCAACTCGGTAATCGCACGCCACTGAGCCTTGAGACAGGAGATCGACCATGCCCGCACGAACGATGCCGATCGATCGTCTCCGCAATCGCATTGCGATGCTTTGGATGGTCGCGAGCGCCGCAATCCTGCTCTTGCTTGTCATCCAGTCTCTCGCAGACACCTACGAAATCCCCGAGAGTCGCGTCTCCCTGGAAACGCCCGCAAGGGCACCCGGAAATACACTGGGTGGCGCACCGTCGAATCCGGCTGTCGGCAGCAGCGCCAACTCGTCCGACGGAACTCCGCGAACGTCGTTCACGAAAGACGTCTGGGCCTGGATCCTGCCGTTGTTGTTTCCGACGCTTGGACTGATCGTCACGACGATCGTTGCGACGCGCGTTCCAGGAGGCAGGCCGGAGCGCGTACGTTGTTCGTTCGCTTATGCCGCGCTCGCGTTCAGCGTCTTTTATCTGCTGCTGATAGCGATCACCTTGCTGTTGCAGCCTTTTTACGCAACGAGCCCCTCCGACGCCGTTGCCAAGATGCAGCTGTCGAATCTGTGGCTTGGACCGCTTCAGGCGCTCGTTACTTCGGCGCTCGCGGTAGCTTTCGTGCGCGGCGAGAAAGACTGAACGTTTCGGTGGCCAGGACGCCGATCGTCGCAAAGGCGAGCCACGAGCTCGGATCGGTTGCCGAAACGTACAGTCGCTGCGAGTCTGCGCCCAGGAGGGCTCATGATTGGAACTGCGAATCCGCTTCACTCCGGGCTGCGTCAATGGGAGGCCGTATTCCTGCTCGCCGTCGTCGGCGCCGTGCTGATCTGGTCGGGCTGGGCGCCGCACGATCGCCTGACCTGGCTCATGGAAATCGCCTGGGTGCTCGCGGCGATTCCGCTGCTGATCGCGACGCGGCAGCGGTTTCCGCTG
>CAMLSI010000564.1 GCA_946482585.1 uncultured Lysobacteraceae bacterium | reverse complement strand
CATGGTGGCCGACAGCGCGCCGCGCGCGGTGCTGACGCTGGGCGCGCAGGCCGATGCGCACGCGTGGTCGCCGTCGCTGCCGGTCGTGCGTCTCGAAACGCTGCAGGACGAGGACGCCCAGACGCCCGTCGTGCCCGGTGCGGGCCCCGATCGTCTGGCCTACATCATCTACACCTCGGGCTCGACCGGGACACCGAAGGGCGTGATGGTCGAGCACCGCAACGTGCTGCGTCTGGTCATGAACAGCGGCTACGCGCCGCTGGGCCCGGACGAATGCGTGGCCCACTGCGCGAACCCGGCGTTTGACGCCTCGACCTGGGAAATCTGGGCCGGCCTGCTCAACGGCGCCCGGGTGCTGGTCGTGCCGCAGTCGGTGGTGCTCGATCCGGACGCGCTGGATGCGGCGCTGGTGTCGGCAGGCACGACGGCCCTGTGGCTGACGGTCGGCTTGTTCAACGAATACGTGGACCGGCTGGGCGAAGCATTCTCGCGACTGCGGTATCTGCTGATCGGCGGCGATGCGCTGGACCGGCGCACCGTGGGCCGGCTGCTGGCGAGCGAACGTCGGCCGCAGATGCTGCTCAACGGCTATGGCCCGACGGAAACGACGACGTTTGCGACGACGTATGCCATCGCGGCGCTGCCCGAAGACGGCCGATCGATACCGATCGGCCGTCCGATCGCCAACACGCGCACCTATGTGCTGGATGACGATGGCGCGCCGGTGCCGGTGGGCGTGGCCGGCGAGCTGTGGATCGGCGGCGACGGTGTCGCCCGCGGCTATCTGAACCAGCCGGGCGCGACGGCCGCGCGGTTCGTGCGCGATCCGTTCGTGGCCGATGTCAGCGCGCGGATGTACCGCTCCGGCGACGTCTGCCGCTGGTTGCCGGACGGTACGCTCGAATACCTCGGTCGCAACGACGACCAGGTGAAGATCCGCGGCTACCGCATCGAGCTGGGTGAGGTGGAGACGCGCCTGTCGTGTCAGCCCGGCGTGCGCGAGTCAGTGGTGCTGGTCCTCCCGGACGCCTCCGGCCAGAAGCGGCTGGTGGCCTATCTGGTGGCGGAAGACACCACCGCGGCCGCGGTACGCGAGGCGCTGTCGCAGACGCTGCCCGGCTACATGCTGCCGTCGGCGTACGTGATGCTGGAGCGTCTGCCGCTGACGGCGAACGGCAAGGTCGATCGCCGCGCCCTGCCGGCGCCGGGCGACGGCCCGAGCGAGGCTTCCGCGGCGCCGCGCACGGAAACGGAGCGGCGGCTGGCCGACGTGTGGAAGCAGGTGCTGCGCGTGGAACACGTGGGCATCGACGACGATTTCTTCGAACGCGGCGGCCATTCGCTGCTGGCGACGCGTGTGGCCAGCGAGATCGGCAAGACCTTCGCGAAGTCGATCACGGTGCGCACGGTGTTCGAGTACCCGCGACTGGTCGATCTGGCCGCGCATCTCGCCGGTCTGGTGCAGGCCGACGACACGACGATCCCGCGGACGTCGCGCGAGGGCTTTCTGCCGCTGTCCTTCGCGCAGCAGCGGCTATGGTTCCTGGCGCACATCGAAGGCGTCAGCGAGGCCTATCACATTCCCCTGGCGCTGCATTTGCGCGGCGATCTCGACGCCGCGGCGCTGCGCCGCACGCTCGACGCGCTCCTGGACCGCCACGAAGCGCTTCGTTCGGTGTTCACGACCGTCGAAGGCCAGCCGCAGGTGCGCCTGCTGCCGGCCGGGCAGCCGTTTCCGCTGATCGACCAGGCGCTGACCGTGCCTGCGCTGCCCGCCGGCGGCGACATCGAGGCGGCCATCGTCGAGATCGCCCGCGAGGAAGCGGCCGCGCCGTTCGACCTGTCGACCGGTCCGCTGATCCGCGGCCGCCTGCTGCGTCTGGACATTTCGCGCCCGGACCATTCAGACCACGCCCGGACCGATCACGTCCTGCTGATCACCCAGCATCACATCGTCTCCGACGGCTGGTCGCTGGACGTCTTCATCCGTGAACTGAGCGCGCTCTACAGCGCTTTCTCGCGTGGACAGGGCAATCCCCTGCCCGCGCTGGACGTGCAGTATCCCGACTACGCCGCCTGGCAGCGCCGGTGGTTCACGCCGGAACGGCTGTCTGCGCACCTGGATCACTGGTACGGCACCCTGGCCGACGCGCCGGTGCTGCTTGCCCTGCCCACCGACCGGCCGCGCGCCGCGATGCTGACGCATGCCGGCGCCAGCGTGCCACTGATGCTGGACGCGTCGCTGACGCAGGCGCTCAAGCGCCTGAGCCATCGGCACAACACCACGCTGTTCATGACCCTGGCGGCGTCCTGGGCCGCAGTGCTGGCACGCCTGTCGGGTCAGGACGACGTCGTGATCGGCACGCCGTCGGCCAATCGCGGCCGGCAGGAGATCGAGCCGCTGGTCGGCTTCTTCGTCAACACCTTGCCGCTGCGGATCGACCTGTCCGGCAATCCGGACGTGGGCTCGCTGCTGGCGCGCACGCGTGCGGCGGTGCTCGCCGCGCAGGACCACCAGGACGTGCCGTTCGAGCAGATCGTGGAGCGGATCAATCCGCCGCGGCGGCTGGAGCACGCGCCGCTGTTCCAGGTGATGTTCGACTGGCAGAACCGCGACTTCATCGGCACGCTGGAACTGCCGGGCCTGCAGGTGGAGGCGCTGTCGGCGCCGCTGGCGCAGACCAAGTTCGATCTGGAGCTGAGTCTGGGCGAAATCGGCGAGACCGTGACGGGCAGCCTGGGCTACGCCAGCGAACTGTTCGACGCGGCGACCGTCGAACGCCAGGCCGGCTATCTGCTGGCCCTGCTGCGGGCGATGGCGGCGCAAGCCGACACACCGAGCGACGCGCCCGTGGCGCAGATCGATCTGCTCGGCAGCGACGAACGCACGCTGCTGCTCGACACCTGGAACCGC
>CAMLSI010000563.1 GCA_946482585.1 uncultured Lysobacteraceae bacterium | reverse complement strand
GGCTGAAGAACTACGACAACGACAGCGGCGACGACATCCACGCCACGTATACCGTCAACGCATCGGCCGCAGCGAAGAACGGCCTGTGGCGCCTGCGCGTGACCGACGTCTATGCGACGGACGCGGGCTATCTCGACGACTGGAGCATCCAGTTCTGAGTGTGCGCGACGGCGATTCGTCGTTTCATGGCGAAACCCATCCCGCCCAGCCCTCCCCGTGAAGGGGAGGGCTTCCGGGCCGCGAATCGGAAACCGTAGGGCAAGGCGGAACGAGCCCCTTCAAGAGTGAAAGGTCGCCGCGCTGAACCGATGGTTCAGGCGGCCGCGAGCGCCTGCGGGCCGGAACGGGCGTGGGTGGCGGACACCCCGCCCCCGCGACATCGTGTGCATTCGTTGCCGCCGTTGCGGTTCGCCCGCGGCTCATCGCACCCTACGCGCTTCCGTCTTTCCGATTCCGGGCACATCGCACATGCATTCCCCGACGCGCGACGCGGCGATCGCCGACATCGCCGCACTGCTGCAACGCATCGCCGCCGACGTATCGGCGCTGCCCGACGAAGGCGCCGTCGCCGAATACATTCCGGCGCTCGCGCGCGTCGCGCCGCATCAGTTCGGCATCGCGGTGGCGACCGTCGACGGCGCCGTGCATCGCGCCGGTCATGCGGACACGCCATTCTCCATCCAGAGCATCTCGAAGCTGTTCGCGCTCGCCCTCGCCCTGCAGCGCGAAGGCGACGTACTGTGGCAGCGCGTCGGACGCGAGCCGTCCGGCACGCCGTTCAATTCGCTCGTGCTGCTCGAGCGCGAGCGCGGCATTCCGCGCAATCCGTTCGTGAATGCCGGAGCGCTCGTGATCACCGACGTGCTCTGCCGCCGCTATCTCCAGCCCGATCGCGCGGTGCTCGAATTCGTGCATCGTCTGCTCGGCCGCGTCGGAGTCGCGATCGACGGCGAGGTCGCGCGTTCGGAGCGACAGCACAGCGATCGCAACGCCGCCATCGCGCATTTCATGCGCAGCTTCGGCAATCTCGCGAGCGAGGTGTCCGCGCTGCTCGATACGTATTGCGCGCAATGCGCGATCGCGATGTCCTGTGTCGAGCTGGCCGAGGCCGCGCTGTTCCTGGCCGCCGACGGCGAGCAGCCCGGACGCGGCCGCGTGCTCGACGCGGCCGATGCGCGTCGCCTCAACGCGCTGATGCTGACCTGCGGCGCCTACGACGCGGCCGGCGATTTCGCATTCCGCATGGGCCTGCCGACCAAGACCGGCGTCGGCGGCGGCATCCTCGCGATCGTGCCGGGCCGCATGAGCATCTGCGCCTGGTCGCCGCGCCTGGACGCCACCGGCAATTCCATCGCGGCTGCCGCCGCGCTCGAACGGTTCGCCGCGGAAACCGGCGTGTCGATATTTCGCTGAGGTCGCGCTAGGCGGCGTGATCCACCGGCGCGCGCATGACCCAATCGGCCTTGCGGTCGCTGCCGACCATGAAGACCGCGGTACCGGCTTTCTCGAAGCCGTGTTTTTCGTAGAACCTGATCGCCTGCGGCGCTTCCTGCCAGACTAGCAGCCAGAGCCAGCGCCGGCCGCGTTCGCGGGCGACCGCGCGCACGGCGTGCATGAGCTGTGCCGCACCGCCGCGACCGTGGTACGCCGGTGCGAAATAAAAGCGGCCGACCTCGGCCGGATCGGGTTCGGTGATGTCGGGCGGCGCCGATGTCGCGAAGCGCACCTGCGCGTAGCCCGCCATCGCGCCGTCGGCTTCCGCAATCAGCGTGACGATCTGCGGATCGACGATCTCGGCCGCCTGTTTCCGCCGCGCGAAATTCGTGGCAACGAACGCGGCTGTGTTGTCGGCGCTGCTCGCGTGCGAGTACGCGGCGAGGAACCACTCGGCCATGTGCCGTGCGAGGACTTCCGCGTCGGCGGGCACGGCGCGGCGGATGTGCAGGGTCGGGGTTTCGCTCATACGGTCGTCCTGGGGGCGAGGGGGAGCCGATCGTCGTTCAGTGGCCGGCCGCCAGCGCGGCAGCTTTCTCGAGCACGCGTCCGGCCATCGCGACGGCCAGCGTCTCCTCGCCGAGAAACACTTCGGCCGCGCTCTCCTGTTGCAGCAGCTTCGCTTCTTCTTCGCTGTGCGAACGCAGGATCACCTGGACGACCGGATTCAGCGCGCGCGCGGTCTCGATCATGCGGCGCACGTGGAAGGTGTCGGGGACTGCGATCACGAGGAACTGCGCGCGCGCGACATGCGCTTGGATCAGCACGGCCGGTTCCGAGGCGTCGCCGGCGACCGCGTGCAGACCCTGCGCGCGCAACTGCTCGACGCGTTCACGGTTCTCGTCGGCGACGACGAGCCGCAGGCCGCGCTCGCGCAGCGCGGCGGCGATGCGCTTGCCGACGCGGCCGTAGCCGACCAGCAGCACGTGGCCGGTCAGATAGTCCGAACTCACGCCGGTCGGCAACTCGGCCAGCGGATCGGCCGGGCGTTCGAGCTTGCGTGCGAAGCGCGAGCGCTTGCGGATCCAGGCCTGCGCCGGCTCGATCGCCTGGAACACGAGCGGATTGAGCGCGATGGAAATGATCGCGCCGGCGAGAATGAGGTTCTGGCCCTGCTGCGGCAGCAGGTTCAGCGAGACGCCGAGCGCGGCGATGATGAAAGAGAACTCGCCGATCTGGGCGAGGCCGGCCGATACGGTCAGCGCCGTGTTCAGCGGATAGCGCAGCAGCAGCACGAGCGCGGACGCGGCCAGGGTCTTGCCGATCACGATCACCGCGACGACCGCGGCGACCATCAGCGGCTGCTCGATCAGGATGCGCGGATCGAACAGCATGCCGACCGAGACGAAGAACAGTACGGCGAATGCATCGCGCAGCGGCAGCGACTCTTCCGCCGCGCGATAGCTCAGCTCCGATTCGCGC
>CAMLSI010000562.1 GCA_946482585.1 uncultured Lysobacteraceae bacterium | reverse complement strand
TACACACCGGCTGCCGTCCGCCGCGCCAGCGATTCAGGGTGACGCCTGGCGCGATTCCGCCGTCGCCCGCGACGGCTGCTCATCGCGCAACACGATGACGGCGTCGAACAGGCGCGCCCAGTCGGCCGAATGGCTCTTGCCGTAGTCGAGCATTCTTGCCGGCTCCGACGACAGCGCACGCAGTGCGCGGTGATCGAGATAGACGCTGTCGGCCGCGCTGCCGCCGATGGCCGCCGCTTCCAATGACCCGGCGTCCGCGGTCGGCAGCGTGACAGGCGGCTTTCCGGGCCTGCCGAAACGCCCAGCCCAGGCGCCGAAGGCGACAGCCGCGGCGCGACGGCTGTAGGCACGGTGGACCCATTGCCCCAGCGGCACCCGCCCATCGTGCACGCGCTCCAGCGTCTTTGCTGCATGCACCGACGCGCACCACACGATGATCCTGGCGTCACGATGCAGCCGCGCGACGTGCCACGCGAAGTTCTGATGCATGGCACGGTCGCGACGATTGAAACCGGCAGCGGGCTCCGCATCCTCGGACAGGCGCAAGTACTCGACGAGATTCGATGCCATGACTGCCGTGACACTACTGTCGGCCGTGTCGGGCAGTGCAGCTGCGCGCGTCGCGACCTGTTCGCCGCAGCGCTTCAATGCGGTCTGGGCGGCCGCGTCGAACGGCGAGACCTCGTCGTAGCGCCAATTGAAATGCCGGAAGAATGCCGACTCGCAGTCCTGCCGGCTTGCCTCGTCCAGCACGCTGGCGAGCCGGGCCGCGAGCCGCTGCTGGGTATAACGCTGGGTCGCGCCGCCGACCTGCGGATCCAGTCCCGCCAGACGCACCCGGCCCTGATTCGCCCGATCGAACAGGAACGCCGTCAGTGTCTGGATTTCCTCGCCCTTCGCCCACGACCCGCCGATCGCATCGGAGAGCTGTTCCAGCCGGGCGGTCCGCTCCGCGAACGCCCGGTCCAGATCCAGGAAATCGTAGATCTGGCTTTCGAAGAACACGGCGTCGAAGCCGCAATCGTCGATGAGCCGCCGTACGAGCGCCGACTTCATCTCCAGCGTCTTGCCGCTGCCATGGTTCGCATCCTCGCCAAGAAGAACGACCTTCCTGCCGCAGAGATCCTTGACGGCCGCGTCGATCGACGCCGTGACCGGCGCTTCCGCCGCCCGGACATCGGCACCGACGGCGGAAAGCACCAGCAGGCAGGCAGCGGCAAGAGAGCGTCGGCAGAAATCCAGTCTCATCGTGAGCGCACGCAGAAAGAGGGGCCATGGTCGACCGCACGCGCGCCGCAAGGTTCACGCCTGCTTCGCCGCCGGCGGCCGGATCGGCAGATGGACGACGAAGGTCGTGCCCTTGCCGACTTCGCTGGAAACGTCGATGCGTCCGCCGTGCTTCTGGATGATGCCGTAGGACACCGACAGCCCCAGTCCGGTGCCTTTGCCGACCGGCTTGGTCGTGAAGAACGGTTCGAAGATGCGATGCAGATGCGCTTCGCTGATGCCCTTGCCCGAATCGGAAATGATGACGCGAACCTCGTTGTCGTCCGCTTCGGTACGGATGCGGATCTCGCCCTGATCTTCGATCGCCTGCGCGGCATTCACGAGCAGGTTCATGAAAACCTGATTCAGCTGGAACGGCAGGCATTCGATCTTGGGAATCGGCGCATAGTCCTTGACGAGTTTCGCCTTGTACTTGATTTCGTGTGCGACCACGTTGAGCGTGCTTTCCAGCCCCTCGTGGATGTCGGACTGCTGCCATTCGGCTTCGCCGACATGGGAGAACTCCTTGAGGTCGCGGACGATTTTCTCTACGCGGGAAATTCCGTGCAGCGATTCCGAAAGCAGGTTGCCGATGTCTTCGCGCAGGAATTCCAGTTCGATGCGCTTGCGATGCGCGGCGACCTGCGCGGCGACGGCCGCGTGGTTGCCGGCGCCCGCTTTCTCCAGGTCGTTGTAGACATCGAGTAATTCCATGATGTCGCGCACGTAGCGCTCGAGGCTGTTGAGGTTCGAGTGCACGTAACCGATAGGATTGTTGATCTCGTGCGCGACGCCGGCGGCCAGCTGACCCACCGAGGCCATTTTCTCCGACTGGATCAATTGGTTCTGCGTGTTTTCGAGCCGGTGGTTCAGGGTCAGCAATTCCTGATTGCGGTGCTGCAGTGCGCGTTCTGCCGCCAGACGTTCTTCGATCTGCGTGGCCAGCTGCGTATTGGAATCGTGCAGCGCCTGGTTGGCATGACTCTGACGCACATTCGCCTCGACCAGCTCGCGAGTGCGTGCCGCCACCTGGGATTCCAGATATTGACCGCGCTGCCGGTAGCGGTTGCGAATGACCAGCGGAGCCGCCGCGGCCAGGATGAACAGGAGGGCGATACCCAGGCCCTGCACCGAACGACGTTCGAACCAGCGCGGAACCAGGTGAAAGTCGAGCTGCGCGCGATCGGCGGTGCCGCCGGTGCCGAATTCCGCGCTGGCATTGCCGGTGCGTGCCTCGACGCGGAAGCGGTAGTGGCCCGGCGGGAGATTCGTATAGAACGCGCTGCGCCGTGTGCCGACGTCGTACCAGTCGTGGTCGTAGCCTTCGAGACGGTAGCGGAAGTGGACATTGCGCGGTTCGCGGAAACTCAGGGCGGTGAACTGCAGTTCCACGTCGCGGCGCGGGCTGTCGATCTCGATAGGTTGATCCGGCGCGTACCAGCGGTCGCCGTGCAGCAGCCGTTCCACCACGACGGTGGGCGCGACAGACGGCGGCTTGATCGATTTCGTGTCGATGCGCACGGCCCCATGGATGGCCGGGAACCACAGTGCCGCGCCGTCGGCCAGTACGCGGGATCGCGCACCGCCATTGCAGCAGTGGATGTGCTGCATGCCGGTACGGCGGCCCAGCACTTTTTCGGTCGGAATGGCGTGCG
>CAMLSI010000561.1 GCA_946482585.1 uncultured Lysobacteraceae bacterium | reverse complement strand
ATCGTGCTGCCGCCGATCGCCGACGATCCGCAGCCCGAGGGCAAGCTCGATCTGCCGGACATGGACGAAGACCTGCTCGAGATCTTCGTGCAGGAAGGCAGCGACATTCTCGATCACTCCGACGGACTCATCGCGCGCCTGCGCGAGGCGCCGCACGATCGCGAGATCGTGACCGGCATCCAGCGCGACCTGCACACGCTCAAGGGCGGTGCGCGCATGGCCGGGCTCGCGCCGATCGGCGATCTCTCGCATGCGATGGAATCGCTGCTCGAGGCGATCAGCGAAGGTCGCCGCAGCATGGATCGCACGACCGTCGAATCGTTCGAGCGCGGCTTCGACCGTCTGCATTCGCTCGTGCAGCGCATCGCCAAGCGTCAGGCGATCGCGATGCCAGAGCACGCCGTCGCGCGCTTCGAAGCGCTGGTCTCCGGCGACTTGTCGAGCCAGCTGGCCGCGGGCTCCGCGACCGCCCCGGCAGCCGACGCCGCTCCCGTGACGCCGGCGCCGCGCCTCATCCATACGCCCACGGCCGCCGACAACGCCGCCGCCGCCGCGGCAAAGGCGCCGCGTCCCGCACCGGCACGTCCGGGCGCGCTGCCGCCGATCGAGGACGACGAGCCGCGTCCGGCGCAGGAAATGATCCGCGTGCGTTCGGACCTGCTCGACTCGCTCGTGAACTACGCGGGCGAGGTCTCGATCTACCGTTCGCGCCTGGAGCAGCAGGTCACGACGTTCCGCTTCAACCTCGTCGAATTCGAACAGACCGTGTCGCGTCTGCGCGAACAGCTGCGCAAGCTCGAGATGGAAACCGAAGCGCAGATCATCGCGCGCTACCAGCGCGAGCATCACGAACCCGGCGAGACCACGTTCGATCCGCTCGAACTCGACCGCTTCTCCCAGCTGCAGCAGCTCTCCCGCGCGCTCGGCGAATCGGTGTCGGACTTGGTGTCGATTCAGAACCTGCTCGACGACCTGACGCGCCAGTCGGAAACGCTGCTGCTGCAGCAGTCGCGCGTGAGCTCGGACCTGCAGGAAGGTCTGATGCGCACGCGAATGGTGCCGTTCGATTCGCTCGTGCCCAGCCTGCGCCGCACCGTGCGTCAGGCGGCGCAGGAAATCGGCAAGCGCGCGCAGATCAAGGTCGAAGGCGCGCAGGGTGAAATGGACCGCAACCTGCTCGAGCGCATGAAGGCGCCGTTCGAGCACATGCTGCGCAACGCGCTCGCGCACGGCATCGAGTCGCCGGAAGACCGCGTGGCGGCCGGCAAGAATCCCGAAGGCACCGTCACGATCCAGGTCAGCCGCGAAGCGACCGAAGTCGTGCTGCGCGTGTCCGACGACGGTCGCGGCATGGATCGCGACGCGATCCGCAAGAAGGCGATCGAGCGCGGCCTGCTCAATGCCGAAGCGCAGCTGTCCGACCGCGACCTCTACGCGTTCATTCTCGAAACCGGTTTCTCCACCGCCGAGCAGGTCACCCAGCTCGCCGGCCGCGGCGTCGGCATGGACGTCGTGCACAACGAGATCAAGCAGCTCGGCGGCGGTCTCACGATCGACTCCGAACGCGGCAAGGGCTCGGTGTTCACGATCCGCCTGCCGTTCACGCTGGCGGTGACGCAGGCGATTCTCGTGCGCCTCGGCGAGGCGACCTATGCGATCCCGATGTCCTCGGTGCAGGGCGTCGTGCGCATCGGGCGCGAAGACCTGGAACGCCGTCTCGGCACGCCGAATCCGGTCTATGCCTACGCCGGCGAAGAATTCCACATCTACGAACTCGCCCAGCTGCTCAACGTGCCGGTGCCGCGCGTGATCGACGAAGCGCAGGTGCCGCTGCTGATGACGCGTACCGGCGACCAGCGCGCCGCGGTGCGCATCGACGGCGTCATCGGTTCGCGCGAAGTCGTCGTGAAGTCGGTCGGTCCGCAGATCAGCTCGGTCGCCGGCATCTTCGGTGCGACCATCATGGGCGACGGTTCGGTCGTCATGATTCTCGATCTCGCGCCGCTGGTGCGCCGCTACGTCGCGCTGCGCGCGGCCAGCGTCGAAGCCGGCGTCGACATCGCGACGCTCGCGCCACAACCGGTCGCTCCGCCGGTCGAAGAACGCCGCCAGCCGCTCGTCATGGTCGTCGACGACTCGATCACGATGCGCAAGGTCACCACGCGCGTGCTCGAACGCAACGACATGGACGTGATCACGGCGAAGGACGGCCTCGACGCGGTCGAGAAGCTGCAGGACAAGGTACCGGACCTGATGCTGCTCGACATCGAAATGCCGCGCATGGACGGCTACGAGCTCGCGACCTACATGAAGAACGATCCGCGCCTGAAGCTGGTGCCGATCATCATGATCACCTCGCGCACCGGCGAAAAGCATCGCCAGCGCGCGCTGGAAATCGGCGTCGAGCGCTATCTCGGCAAGCCGTACCAGGAAGTCGATCTGCTCCGCAATGTGCTGGAAACCTTGAGGTTGAGCCGTGCCTAATTCATTCGATCGCGACGAGACGGTGAGTGTTGCGCTGCTCTATCAGACCAGCCAGCTGGAAGGCCATCTGAAGGAAGCGCTCAAGGAACTCGGTGCCGCCGTCGTCTATGAAGCCCTGACGGCGCAGATGGATCGCGACGCGCTCGAAGGTTCCGGCGCTCACGTCGTCATCGTCAACCTCGATCCCGAGATCGAATCGCATCTGGACGAGGTCTACGACCTGCTCGACGACGACCGTTACAACGTCGTGTTCAACGACGCACAGGTGTCCTCCGAGCTGTCCGGCTGGGAACAGGCGCGCTGGTCGCGCCATCTCGCCGCGAAGATCATGGGCCGGCCCGAGGTCGCCGACCCGCCGCGTCCGGCGGGCGCCGAAGCGCCGCCGTCGCCTGCGCAGAAAATCGTGAAGGGCATACCCGACGTGCCGCAGCGCGCGGCGT
>CAMLSI010000560.1 GCA_946482585.1 uncultured Lysobacteraceae bacterium | reverse complement strand
TGCCAGACGACGAGCGCGAGACAGAGCCGCGCCTTCTCGCCGCCGGAAAACGGCGCTACCGGTTCCAGCGCGCGGTCGCCGAGAACGCCGAAGCCGCCGAGGAAATCGCGCGCCGCCTGTTCGCCGAGCTTGTCGTCGAGGCGCTTGAGGTGCTCGACCGCGCTGGCGCTCGGGTCGAGCGTTTCGAGCTGGTGCTGTGCAAAATAGCCGATGCGCAGCCCCTTGGCTTCGAAACGTTCACCGCTGCGATTCTCGATGCTGCCCGACAGCAACTTGATCAGCGTGGACTTGCCCGCACCGTTCGCACCGAGCAGGGCGATGCGATCGCCCGGGACGAGGCCGAACTTGACGTTGGCGAGTACCGTGCGATCGCCGTAGCCGGCGGAGGCATCGTCGAGCCGCGCGAGCGGGTAGGGCAGCGTTTCGGGTTCGCGGAACTCGAAGCGGATCGTCGACGCCGCGCGGATCGGCGCGATCTCGACCATGCGCTCGAGCGCCTTGACGCGGCTCTGCGCCTGGCGTGCCTTGCTCGCCTTGGCCTTGAAGCGATCCACGAAACTCTGCAGGTGCGCGCGCTCGCGCTGCTGCCGTTCGTACTGCAGTTGCTGCTGCACGAGGCGCTCGGCGCGCTTGCGCTCGAAGCCCGACAGGGTGCCGGCAAAAAGTTCGACTTTTTCGTCGGCGATCTCGAGCACGTGGCTCACCACGTTGTCGATGAATTCGCGGTCGTGCGAGATCAGCAGCAGCGTGCCTTCGTAGCGGCGCAGCCAGTCTTCGAGCCAGAACACGGCGTCGAGATCGAGATGGTTGGTCGGTTCGTCGAGCAGCAGCAGATCGGAGCGGCACATCAGCGCCTGTGCGAGGTTCAGCCGCATGCGCCAGCCGCCGGAGAACTCCGCGACGCTGCGCGATTCCTCGCCGGGTTTGAAGCCGAGACCATGCATCAGCGCCGAGGCGCGCGAACGCGCCGCGTAGCCCCCGATCGCATGCAGACGTTCGTGCAGTTGAGCCTGGGACAGTGCGTCGTGGTCGGCTTCGGCTGCAGCGAGCGCGCGTTCGATGCCGCGATATTCGTGATCGCCGTCGAGGACGTAGTCGATCGCGCTTTGGGCGAGCGCCGGCGTTTCCTGGCGCACATGTGCGAGCACCCAGTCGCGCGGCCGAGAAAAGTCGCCGGAATCCGGCTGAAGCTCCCCGGCGACGAGCGCGAACAGGCTGGTCTTGCCGGCGCCGTTGCGTCCGGTCACGCCGACGCGCCAGCCGGCGTGGAGCTGAACGGTCGCGTCGGAAAAAAGCAGCTTGCTGCCGCGCCGCAACGCGACCGAATCGAATCTGAGCATCCGCGTAGTCTAGCAGCGGGTCCCGCGTAATGGTTTCCGCAGCGTCGCCGTCCGGTCCGGCGGCTCGCCGCCGAACGGCCGGGAACTTCTTTTCGGAGCCGTGGTCGCAGGCCGCCGGACGTTTGCCTTAGACCCGCCGGGTCTCCACAATACGCCGCCCCGTAGCGCCTAAGCGGCCGTCGGGCCGCTCTACCAATCCATTCCAGGAGCAATAGATGAGCAAGTTTCTGCAGAAGAGCCTGACGGCTGCCGCTATCGTCGCGGCGCTTGGCACCGCGGGCGGCGCGTTCGCCCAGGAGCTCAAGACCGAAAAGGACAAGGTCAGCTACATGGTCGGTATGGACGTGGGCAAGGGCCTGTCCTCCATCAAGGACGAAATCGACATGGCCGTGGTCATCCAGGCCCTGCAGGCGTCGGTCAAGGGCGAAAAGACTGCGCTGACCCAGGAAGAAGCCCTGAAGGTCCGCCAGGATTTCATGACCAAGCTGCAGGCCAAGCGCGCCGCGGAAGAGAAGGTCAAGGCCGAGACCAACAAGAAGGCCGGTGAGGACTTCCTCGCCAAGAACAAGGGCAAGAAGGGCGTGACGACCACTGCCTCGGGCCTGCAGTACGAAGTCGTCAAGGCCGGCACTGGCCCGAAGCCGAAGGACACCGACACGGTGCAGGTGCACTACACGGGCACGCTGCTCGACGGCACCAAGTTCGACAGCTCGGTCGATCGCGGCGAGCCGGCCACGTTCCCGCTCAAGGGCGTGATCCCGGGCTGGACCGAAGGCCTGCAGCTGATGCCGGTCGGTTCGAAGTACAAGTTCTACATCCCGTCGGCCCTCGCCTATGGCGAGAACGGCCCGGGTCCGATCGGCCCGAACGCGATGCTGACGTTCGAAGTCGAACTGCTCAAGATCATGCCGCCGGCGGATGCCGCCAAGCCGGCCGAGCCGGCCAAGGCTGAGCCGGCCAAGAAGTAATCGCGTCTTTCGCGCGTTGCAGTATCCGGGGCGCGGCGAGCCTATCGCCGCGCCCTTTTTCGTTCCGCTGCGCAGTCGCGCGCCGGTGCTAGAATTTTGCGTTTTCACTGGGGTTTGCTGCGCATGAACGTCACCGTTTTCGGCACCGGTTACGTCGGTCTCGTGACCGGCACCTGTCTGGCGGAGATGGGCAACACCGTCGTCTGCGTCGACGTCGACGCGGACAAGATCGAGCGACTCAATCGCGGACAGATCCCGATCTACGAGCCCGGTCTGGAAGAACTCGTCATTGCGAATCACGCGGCCGGACGCCTTGCGTTCACGACCGATCCGGCACCGGCGATCGCGCACGGCGACGTCATCTTCATCGCGGTAGGGACGCCGCCCGGCGAGGACGGCAGCGCCGACCTGACTCATGTGCTCGCCGTCGCGCGCACGATCGGTCGCCATCTCGGTGCCGCCAGCGTGATCGTCAACAAATCCACCGTGCCCGTCGGCACCGCCGATCGCGTGCGCGACTGCATTTCGGCGGTACTGGCAGAACGCGGCGTGTCGATCGGCTTCGACATCGTCTCCAATCCCGAATTCCTCAAGGAAGGCGATGCGGTCAACGACTGCATGCG
>CAMLSI010000559.1 GCA_946482585.1 uncultured Lysobacteraceae bacterium | reverse complement strand
CTGGAAAGTGGGTGTCCCGATTTGTGCCTGTCGGAGCCCGTCCCTAGGGTGCGATTGGACCCGCCGGGCCGTATTCTCCAGAATTGGCTTTGCGAACAATTTCCGCCGGCGGGCCATGCCGAACGCAGGGGCGCAGACGCCGGAACGTGGTGGCCGGAAGAGTCGGGGGGCTCATGGGGCGATCGCTCGGTCGTGGCTGCGGTGCGGTGCTGCTGGCAGCCCTGTCGCTACCGTCGTGCGCGACGGCGGGACTCGTGGCGCGATTTCCGCGTTTCGAGAACATCAATGCCGAGCAAGGATTGCCGCAGGACACGGTAGCGGCGATCGAACAGGACCACGTGGGGTTCCTCTGGTTCGGCACCCAGGCAGGGCTGGTGCGCTACGACGGCTACCGGTTCGAGGCGTTCCACGCCGGAGGCCCGGCAGGCGGTTCGCTCGGCGACAACTTCGTCACTGCCATCCGCGAAGACGAGGGCCGCCGGTTGTGGGTCGGCACGCGCGCGGGCCTGTATCGCCTCACGCCGGACCGCTCGCAGTTCGAGTCGTTGGCCGCTCCCCAAGCGTCGCGACGCAGTCCGAGCGATCGCACGATCCGCGCCATCGTCATGTCGCCGGCCGGTGGCGACGGCGCGTCCTGGGTCGCGACCGCGGGCGGGTTGCAACGCGTCGATGCGAAGACGGGCGCCTTCCGAGTCTGGACGTCCGAGGCGAACGCTCAGGGCCTCAGCGGCGACGACGTGCAGACGCTGGCGTGGGACGCGGACGGCCGGCTCTGGATCGGCACGACGAAAGGACTGGACCGGCTTACGCCAGCCACCGGCGAGATCGTGCGGGTTGCTCTCGGCGGAACGACGGAAGATGCGCTGCTGCGCCAGTCCGTGCGCAGTCTGCTCTGGGCCGACGGCCGGCTCTGGGTGGGAACGAAGGCAGGCGTGGCCATCGTCGCGTCACCGTCCGGCGATGCCGCGCCGTCGCTGCAGCCGGAGCTGGCGGGCATCGTGCGCGACGAGGTGCGCACGCTCGCCCGCGACACCGACGGGACGGTCTGGGTCGGCATGTTCGGCAAGGGGCTGTACGGGGTCGCCCCGGATGGTCGGACCACGCATTACCGCCATCGCGCGCAGGACCGCTACAGCCTCGCTTCGGATGAAGTGGCGTCGGTGTTCCACGACCGCAGCGGTACGTTGTGGATCGGCACCTGGACCGGTGGATTGAGCCGGCTCGATCTGGCCAGCGGCGGCTTCGAGCGGCACCTGAGCATCGAAGGCGATGCCGAAACGCTGAGCGATCCTCGCGTCTACGGTATTGCCGGTGACGGCCGCGGCGGTCTCTGGTTCGCGACGCTCGGTGCCGGGCTCGATCATGTCGACGCGAACGGGAAGCGGCGCAACTATCGGCACGACCCGGCCGATCCCCACAGTCTGCCGGACGATCGCGCGTTCGCGACCGCGACCGACCGTCAGGGGCGCGTCTGGGTCGGCACGCGTCTGGGATTCGGCCGCCTCGACCCCGGCAGCGGACGATTCGAACGCGTGCATTCGCCGACGATCGCCCCCGAACTCGCGCGCGCGATCTGCGTTCGCGTCGACCGCGCAGGCCATGTCTGGTTCGGCAGCGACGGCGGGCTGCATCGTTACGACCCGGAAACGCGCGAGCTGACGACGTTCGCGCACGATCCGGCCCGTGCCGACAGCCTCTCTCCGGGACGCGTCTACACCGTGCTCGAAGACAGTCGCGGCAGGCTCTGGGTCGGTACCCATACGGGCCTCGACCAGTGGGATGCGGCCGCGGGCACATTCAGGCACTTTCGCCACGATCCCTCGCATCCCGGCAGCCTGCGCCAGGACAGCATCAAGGATCTGTTCGAGGATCGCCGGGGCAACGTGTGGATTGCCACGGCCGGCGGCGTCAGCCGCATGGACGCGGGCAGCGAAGGCGCGCGGGCGTTTCGCACGTACTCGCGCGAAGGGGAGGGTGCCGACTCGCTCGGCGCAATCGCCGGCGACGCAGCCGGACGCCTCTGGTTCAGCAGTTCGGCCGGCATCAACCGGCTGGATCCGGAGACCGGCGAGATTCGCCGCTATTCGCGACGCGACGGTCTGAACGACGGCGGCTTCTACAACCAGTCCGGATATACCGCGCCCGACGGAACGATCTATTTCGGAGGCTTCAACGGCGTGGTGTCGTTCCAGCCGGCGACGATCCGCGAGAATGCTCTGACGCCGACCGTCGTGCTGTCCGGACTGCGCATTGCCGGCAAGCCCGTGCGATACGGGACGCACCACGAGTCGGTGACGTTCGACGGCGCTTTCCCGACGGCGACCCGGTTGAGCCTGGGCCCCGACATCAGCGACTTCACGATCGAATTTGCGGCACTGCATTTCGCCGATCCCACGCGCAACCGCTATGCACACCGCCTGGACGGATTCGATCGCGAGTGGATAGAGACGGACGCGAGCCAGCGCAACGCGACATACACGAACCTCGATCCGGGCAACTACGTGTTTCGCGTGAAAGCGTCGAACAAGGACGGTGTCTGGAACGAGGCGGGCGCGACGCTTGCGATCACCGTGCTGCCGCCCTGGTGGGGTACGTGGTGGTTTCGCGCGACGGCACTGGCGCTGCTGATATCCGCCGTGGTCGCGGCCCATCGGCTGCGCGTGCGCGCGCTGACGCGGCAGCGCGAACGCCTGACGCGGGAGGTGGCCGAGCGCACCCGTGAAGTGGTGCGGCAAAAGGAACAATTGGAACAAGGGCATCGCGACCTGTCCGTGCTGGGCGCGATTGGCCGCGAGATCACCGCGATGCTCGACGAGCGTGCTGTCTGCGAGACGCTGGATCGCCATGTGCGTGCACTGCTCGATGCGGCGGCATTCACCGTCTATCGGCAGGAGCCGGACGATCGGGGGCTCGTGGTGGCGTGGCGCTCGGG